>DATICR010000342.1:0-15661 GCA_035456745.1 Ignavibacteriaceae bacterium | reverse complement strand
CATAGGGAGTTCAAAGATTCCTGCTTCCAGTGTAGATGTACCGGATTTTATTATTCCGAGTTTGGAATACTTCATCAAATCATATGTGAAGCCCTTAACAATCCTGAAGTTTTTTGATGAATGGTATCTATAAAATATATTCTCATTTATATTTGATGAACAAGCAACCACCACCTGAAGATCAAATTCCCCGGCAATTCTTTCTGCAGCTTTGATAGATTCCGGAAAGATTTTTCTGACCTCGTGATCCCGACTGCCGGGCATCAGCAGTAAAATTTCCTTCTCACTTAATCCGAATTTTGAAAATAATTCAACCCGGCTCATGTAATTATATTTATCAATCCTTTCTATAAGCGGGTGATGCACGAGCTCAACATCAACCTCATTTTTTTTATACAGTTCTTTTTCAAAGGGATAAACAACCAACATCTTATTTACGAGTCTTTTAATCTTTTTAATTCTGTTTTCACCCCATGCCCAAATTTGGGGAGATATATAATAGATTATTTTTACTCCTAACGCCTTTAATTTTTTTGCAAAGTTCAGATTAAATCCCGGATAATCGATTAATACGGCATAATTTATTTTTTCATTTCTAATCGTTTTTAGCAATTCATCCTGCACCTGTTTTATGAAAGGAAGATGCTTAACTACTTCTGCAAATCCCAGAAATGCCATTTTCTTAATATGATATTGAATCTTCATTCCGGCTTCGCTCATCCTGTCGCCGCCTATACCGAATATATTTATATCACTATCCAATTTTTTGAGGTCTTCAATTAATGCGGCTCCAATGAGATCTCCTGAAACCTCTCCAGCAACTATTAATAAATTTTTCTTTTGATAATCTTCGTTCATTTCAAAATCTTCTAAGAAACCAGAGAATTAAAATTGTGACTGCCACAATACTGAAAGCCTGGAGGCTTCTCCTTTCCGATCTTAGTCCCTTTTTAAGGGCATAAACCGGCTGTTCAATGTTGCCAGCTCTATATTTAGTAATTCTTGGAATAAAGCGGGGCACATTCTTCTTATATTCAATAAACTCTTCTCCGAATGTATCTTCAAGATATTTTTCTTCTTCTTTCACTATCAGATAATATTGAAATGAAAAAAAGATAAATCCGGCAATCTGAAGCCAGGGAAAAAGGGCAAAGGACATAATACCCAGTCCTGTATAAATAAGGATATTCCCCAGATAAAGCGGATTGCGAAGATGAGCAAAGGGTCCGCTGACAATTAAATATGTTCCACCTACTTTTCCAGTAGTTCGTGTTTCACTTCCAGCCCAGCTTACCCCCCATAACCTTATTAATTCACCTTTCAATGCTATGATGAAACCAATTATTATGCTCCATACATTTGGGTAAGCAAACAATAGCATTAACAATACAAAAGGTATAGGCGTATAGCTTCTATAATTAAAGAATTTAGAAGCAAGATTTGACATAACGACCGATTTATTCTTGTATGTATACATTTCTTCTCTTCAGTTCAGCCTGATGCCTTTTTTTCAAGCGTTTTTTTTGTCTTAATATTTCCATCCGATCCATGACATCATTAAAATTATTAAATGGGAAGTAACTAATTCTTTCCCTCTCGCAATATTTCAGTAAATCATCCTTTGCAAAAACAAAATCGCAAAAGTGTACAGTGTATTTATCGGAATTCCCATCTCCTATAAAAACAGTAAAATCATCATCAGCACTATTATTTATTATATGATTCCGCTTACAATTAGCTGAACTTATACAGCCGGAATCATAGAATGGAAAAGAAGGAGTGAGTTTGTTCTTATTATCAATTTCGAGTTTATTTGAAAATACAGGAATAAAACCGAGCTTTTCTCTCTGAAGGATAATATTGATATAATAATCAAATCCGTCGCTCAATATAAACATGTCAAAATTGTTTTTTTTACAATACTCTGTGAACGAATGAAAAGTAGTATCGATTTCGATTCCAAGAATAAAATTATCAAGTTCGTTTTTATTTATTGACCCGACAGATTCACAAAGCTTAAGCCAGCAATCTTTTGCAGAAATCCTGTCGCCAAGCAGGTCACTGATCACCTGTTGTACAGTTTCAGTATGGCCAAATTTTGAGAATATCGCATCACCTGTATCTTCCCTGGTTATTGTACCATCAAAATCGACAAATATTTTAAATACTTTTTCCATAGACTAACGCGTTAAAACCATTTTTTTAACATCGACAAAATCGCCAATCTCGAATTTGTAAAAATAAATTCCAGGCTGTTTATTTTCTGACCGGAAAGTAATCGAATTTTCACCTGCAGGAAATCTGTTATTTATTTCTTCTATCCTTTCAATGTGATTATTAAAAAATTCGATTTTGACATCCACCTGTTCAGGAAGATAAAATTTTATAAGTGTTGAATCAGAAAAAGGGTTAGGGTCATTCTGAGTAATAATAATATAATTTGTAGTTTCAAGGAAAGTAACTCTGGATATTTCTGAAGATTGAATATTACCATGATTATCATTTAGTAAAATCCGGTAATAAATAGTTCCGGAAGTATCCGGCTTATCAAAATACTGATAATAATTTGCAGATTTCCCGCTGCCGGCATTTATTGAAATCAATTTTTCCCAATCAGAGTTACCTGAATCTGTCTGCACAGATTTCTCTACAGTATATATACTTTGGGGAACTTCATTTGCTGAATACCAGGCTATTTTGACTGAATCGGAGGTAATTTCTGTATTAAAACCAATAATCTGTGAAATAAAAGTTCCTGTGCCAAAAATTTTCTGAACATAAATACCGTTTTCGCCATTTCTTCTTTCTTTAAAAACCGCAATTGCACTTCCTCTTCCGTCCGGTATAAGGTTAAGATAACTTTTAGGAGTATTGAAAAAAGAACCAATAGCTACACCGGATGAATCCCAGTAAGTTTTTCCTTCATAAGTTATTCTCTGGCCATAGATATTTCCCATTGCAGAAGAAGTTCTTCTGTCAAGCCAGGCAACTATAGCGCCTCCATTCTCATCGGGAATAATTTTTTGTCCAAACTGATCCCCATCCATCTTAATAACAGGGATACCCTTCTCCTGCCAAAGTGATTTTCCATTTCTGTCATATTCCTGTATATAAATGTCCCTGTCTTTATCAGTTTCATTTATCCAGGACAATATCAATTTTCCCTTGCGTGCAATCATCCTGGGATTTGATTGACTACCCGACATAACCGAACAGAGTTTACCGTTCTTCCCCCACAATAATTTTCCCTTTGAAGTTATGATTTGATGATAGATGCTTTTATCTTTCTTCAAAACCTGATAAGCGATATAAACATCCAAATCAAAACTTTCACATTCAAAGTTTATAACATTCAGACTATTATCAGTAACATTCAGTGGGCTTTTGCCCCAGATTAATTTTCCCGATTTATCAAAACGCTGTGAAAAAATAATCCCCTTACTATCTATTGTCTCAATCCAGAAAACATATACGCCTGTTGAATAATCAGAAACAACACAAGGATTCATTTTGCTTTTTGCAGAAATCGATACCGGGATTCCGGGAGAATCGAATAATAAATTTCCACCGGCTGAAATTTTTTGGAGCATCAATCCGGAATCAAAAAACTGTCCTGGTTCACCGGAGATATATGCAATATAAATATCTCCCTCATTATCTGAACAAAGAGAATAATCAGTAACATTTACTTTTGATTGATTTATCTTTACACCACTATTCCACATGAGGTCACCATCAGACTGCACTTTTTGAACCAATAAGTCTCCGGTTTTATCATAGGAAAAATCTTTCCAAGCAATCACGGCAGTATTTTTACCAGTTGAGACCGCAACGGGATTATATTGGTCGCCCGTGGTTCCGGAGATTTTTTTGCCATCAGCCCGAAAGCTTATATTTCCATTAGATTCTAAATGCATAAAACTTATTTCATTCTGAAAACCGGTAACATTATCTTCCCAGAAGATAAAAACTCCTCCGTTCAGGTCACTTACAGCAGTAATATTAATTGGTTGAGAAAGATTATAAACAACTCTCGTATTCTCAGCCGGATTATTCACCCACTGAGCATCCAGCACCGAAGGGATCAAAAAAAACAATACAATTAAAAATTCAGGAATTTTAATTCTTTTTTTGTTTCTGAAAAGTACCGGAACATACAAAAAATCAGGTACTGGCAAAGTTTAAATCCTCATTGAATCTTACACTAACAAGCTTGGAAACTCCTTCCTCCTGCATTGTGACCCCATACATTGTATCAGCAGCTTCCATTGTTCTTTTATTATGTGTAACAACAATGAATTGAGTATTTGTACTAAAATCCTGTATAATTTTTGTAAATCTATCAATATTTGCATCGTCGAGAGGGGCATCAATTTCATCCAGGATACAAAATGGACTTGGCTTTACCAGATATATTGCGAAAAGGAGAGCAATAGCCGTTAAGGTCTTTTCACCACCGGAGAGTAAGTCGATGGAAGTCGGACGTTTACCTTTAGGTTTAGCAATAATCTCTATTTTTGCTTCAAGCGGATCGGCATTTTCCTCTATTCTTAAATCTGCTTCATCACCCGGATTAAACAACCCGCGGAAAATATTAATGAAATTATCCCTTATTTTATCAAAAGTTTCCTTAAACAATTGCTGTGCTGTTGTATTTATCTCTTCTATAGTTTTTATAACATCCTTTTCCGATTCAATAAGGTCGTTTCTTTGTTTTGTCAGAAACTCAAGACGCTGTTTCTCTTCTTCAAACTCGGAGTAAGCAAGGAGATTTATAGGTCCAAGATTTTTTATCTGCTGCTTAAGTGAATGTACTTCTTCAGTCTTTGTCTTAAAATCAAAAAGCTCAAGGTCATCAAATTTTTTCAATTCAAGTTTTAATGAATAATTTTCCTGTATCAACTCTTCAAGATTTTTTAAGTTAATTCTAAGCTCATTAATTTTAATCTCGGATTCATGAATATTATCGGAAACCTGCTCACGTTCTTTTCTTACGATATTTTGTTTTTCTTCGAGCTCATTTATCTGATTTTGAATTAATTTATATGCGGAATTTAATTCTTCTTCGTCACGAATCAACACAGATTTTTCAACTTTTAGTTGATCAATTTCTACAGTACTATCCTCAATCAATAAATTTAATGCTCTTATTTCTTCCTGAAATTCAGATATATCATTTTCTCTTTTAGTAATAGTCTTATTAATTGTTTCTGTCGATTCCCTGTCACGGCTTAAAGCATTCTCAGAATTCTTCTTTTCGCCTAAAAGTCTTTCCAGTTCAAGATTCAAACGGTTCTGAATTTTTAATATATCACCCAAATCTTCTTCTGCCTGACGAACTCCGGATTCAAGATTTTCTCTCTTTTCATCGGCCTTTCTCTTTTCCTCAAGCTGTTCCGACAGTAAATCAGCAAGAATATTTTTATCAGTATCAAGCCGGTTTGATTCATCAGCCAGTTCCGCAATTTCAGTTCTTGCTTTTTCAATTTCGTCAACAGCCTTAGTCTTTTCAAATTCAAACTGAGAAATCTGTTTTTCAACATTTGATAAATCATTAACAATCATCCGTCCCTGTTCGGACAGGACCTTCAAATCGATACTATTAATCTTTTCTTCAGTACTATTGATTTTTTCCTGAAGTTTTTCCAACTCTTTTTCTTTTAAGGGGAGTTCATTTTTTAAATTCTCCAGGAGTTTCATTCTTCCGAAGAGTGAATCATCAAGCTTTATAGCCGAACCGGCTTCTATCAATCCCGTACTTGAAATGAAATCACCGTTAAGAGTTGCGAAATTAAAATCGGGATATTTATCCGAAAGTTTGAAAGCACTCTTTATATTCTCTACAATTGCAGTGCGATTCAGAAGGAGATTAAAAAATGATTCCCATCTGGAATCCGATTGAATGACTTCGTATGCCCAGTTTACGAACCCGCTTTCTTTAGCCAGGGATTTTTTCTTTAGTTTGACAGAATAATTTTTTAGTTTATCTATAAAGCTCTTTTTTGAATTTGAATGAAGATCTTTTAAATAAAAAGAAGCCTTACCAAATTCATTATCATTTAAAAATTCTATTCCATTAAGCAGATCATCAATTGATTCAACAAGAATGTTATTGATATCTCCCCGTAAGGCGGCTTCAACTGCAAAACGGAATTCATCATTAGTGTTGCCTAAATGAGCAAGAAGATTTTTTTCACCTTTTGCCCATTCTTTATTTTCGAGCAGTGCTTTGGAGCCTTTGGAAACACCTTCCAGATTTTCGACGAGTGTCTGTATAAAGCTTATTTTTTCTTTTAATGTATTTAAGTAGGTTTTATTTTCAAGCTCCCTGTCTTTTAGGGAGCCAAGTTCCTTTTCAAGGTCTTCTTTCTCTTTTTGTTTCTTTGAATATATTTCTTCTGATTCGTTAAGTTTCCTTTCAAGTTCCAGTTTGTCCTGTGAGAGATCTTCTATAAATCCCACTGTTTTTGCGATATTTCCTGTAAAAGACTGAATTTTCTGATTGAGTTTATTTATTGCCAGGTTTTTATTATCGAGTATCTTTTCCAGATTGGAAAAATCATTTTCTTTAGCAGTTATCTCTTTAAACTTTTCGAGCTGAAGTTCGGAATGATCTTTTAAATTATTCTTTTTTGATTCAAACAGATTTCTGATTTCGTCTATCTTCCCTGCAGTTTCAGTTTTTTCCTTTTCTTTATTTTGGATATCATTTTCAAGTGTTGAAATCAATCCGGTATTCTCAAAGATCAATTTTTCGGTTTCTTCAAGCTGTACACTTAACTCGACCAGTTCCTCTTTATATCGTTCAATATTTCTTTCGAGTGAAGTCTTTCTTTCTTTCGATATTGAAAGATGATTTTCTACTTTATGAATGGACTCTGTCTTAGAAGTAACTTCAGCTCTTTTATTCTTTAAAGCATTCTCTGCTTCTGTAAGCCTTTTCTTTATAATTTTTAATTGATCTGTCAGTTCCGAAAGTTCTGATTCATGAGATATTTTTTTCTGTAAATTTTCTTCTTTGGCATGTGCAGCTTCATCTTTATGAAGATGATAAAGTGCAAATTCTCTTTCAGCAAGATCCAGCTCAAGTTCGCGCAGTGATGAGGATACCCTGTTATATTTATCTGCCCTTTTCGCCTGACGTTCCAGAGAATTAACCTTCTTTTCAACTTCAGTGACTATATCATTAACTCTTGTAAGATCAGCCTTAACCTCATCCAGTTTTCTTAATGCCAGCCTGCGTCTCAGCTTATATTTATTAACACCTGCAGCTTCCTCAAACATTGTCCGTCTTTCATCGGCTTTATTACTGAGAATCGTCTCAACCATTTTCAATTCAATCACCGAATATGCATTTGCACCTATTCCGGTATCCATAAAGAGGTTGATGATATCTTTCAAGCGGCATATATTTTTGTTAAGGAGATATTCGCTTTCGCCTGATCTGAAAATTCTCCTTGTTATTGTAACATCGGTATATTCAGTAGGGAGTATTCCCTTATTATTATGAATTGAGAGAGAAACTTCTGCCATTCCCATGGGTTTCCTGACACCGGTACCATTAAAAATGATGTTCTCCATTTTATCGCTTCTCAATGTGCCGCTTCTCTGTTCGCCGAGTACCCATCTGATCGAATCAACAATATTAGTCTTTCCGCAGCCATTAGGACCGACAATAGAAGTCACGCCTTCATTAAAACTTATTGACGTCTTTTGTGCGAAAGATTTAAATCCAAGTATTTCGAGTCTTGATAGATACAAAGTTATTAACCGTTAAATTGAAGAAAAACCAGATCCATATATTCGATTACTGAATTAGTAACCTGATAATACAGAATGAATATACCGATTACTGCCAGTATCAGCAGAATACTGTAGAAATATACAGTTCCGGGAGTCACATCGAAGATAACATAGATACCTTTGACAAGTCTATAAAAGGACCAGAGTAAAAAAACCAATAAACCCAAATAAATGTATACGTTGGCCACATTTGCTTCGAGCATTCTGTAAAGAATAATGCCAACAGGAATTAATAATACCATAGGAAGCAACGACCAGATTGTCGTATAATAAATACTTGAAATGAAGACTTTTGTTCTTACAAAAAATGAAGCTCCTTTTATTACTATAGAAAGCAAAGGAATCATAATAATAAAAATGATTGTCAGCCATAATAAAGAGAGAGTGGGATGCCAGGAAAGGTAACTGAAATCCGAAATTATATTTTCACTCCCAAACGAAAGTAAAATTCTTTCAAATAAAATATTATCCCGCAAATAGAAAAGGATGTTACTTACAAGTAATGCAAGAATAGCCGAGATAACGAATCCGAGTATGGTTGAATGATAACCCGACATAATCCTTTGGTCCCGCACATCAGCATAAAAATTATATGGCCGGAGCAATGCACGTGAAGAATCTTCCCTGAATTTCCTGCCGGAGTTAACCAACACTCCCATTATCAGTGCAAGGAAAAGGCCGAAGATAATAAATACCATGGGTGCATTATCTTTTTTACTGCCGATAGGAATAGTAACCGGTTCCGCATCATGCAGCTTTGCAAAGACAACTTTATATGTCAGCCTGTTTGTACTTCTGTCCTCACCTGCTATCCCGATATTATAAATATTCTCTTCGTTATATCCGTTAATAAGAGATGAGAAATCGCCCCTGTAGTCATACATCGAGTTGAGAAAAAATCCGGCAATACCCGAGGATTCCGAATAATCAATTATTTCTTCGAAATATTTTGCCTGGGCTTCATACGAATATTTGTTTAAATAACCATCCGAATTTCCGGTATTAACTGTATAGGTTGCGGAGCTGATAAAAAACCTGCTGCCCAATTTATTTTTTAACTCGTTTAATTTCTCCTGTGCATCCTTAGTAGAAACATTAATCAATTCAATTCCACATAAATCAAGACTATCGGATTTTTCAATATTTAAATATGCAAAGGATGCATATGACAGCACATCCCAGTTTCTTTTGAGATCATCATTAAGTCTGTATATTAACTGCAGGTGGGCATCAACTTTAGACAAATAACCGCTGCCCAATCCCACTGCTACCACAGCGGTATATGATTTATAACCACGAATAAAATTTGAAAGAAAATTTTTACTTCTCTCGATGAAATTACTGCTTTGGGCCAGGTCAGATGGGATAGAACTTATTGGTAATTCTATAAAAGCAAGGAGTCCATATTTTTGGCATAAAGCGAGATAATAAGGATGAGGTACAACTTTTGTGAATCTTACCGCATTGAAGCCGGTTTCCTTAATTATCTTAATATCTCTTTCCATTCCGGAGTATGTATTTAAATTTCCATAATCCCCGTTTGACGGACAGTACGTAACACCTTTCAGCTCAAATCTTTTCCCGTTAAAAAGAAGAGAATCACCGCCGGATAATATTGAATAAACAGCAATACTTCTTTTCGTCATATCGATCAGATGATCATTCCTCCACAGCTCAAGTAAAATTATATAGGACCTGGGATTTGAAGTATCCCATAAAAGAGGGTCTGCGATATTTATATTATCATTGAATGATTTGTCTTTATTGGGAAGAAGGGTGAATTTTGATTCGACACTATTAATTATTGAAGTACTATCAGGAGAAAGAATTCTTATTTTATAAGTCAGCCCGTTTTCTTCTGACAGCGTGTCAGCGGGTTTTGTATATTCCTTATTTTCAACGCGGGATTTAACCTGAAAAGCGACTGATTTTAATCCCGGGAAAAATTTATAAGACACATCGGCATCGGTTAAAGAGATATTCGGTATTAAATGAATATACACATCCCTGATAATACCGCCGAAGTTTTGCGGAAACATAAACCTTTGTTTCACCGGGATTGTATTTTCCGAATCGAGTTTATATTTCAATCGGACTGAAATAATATTGCTTTTATCTATATAAAGAATATCTTTCGGCAGATCCAATTGAAAAGGGAATTCACCCCCGGTATGTCTGTATATGATATTTTTATTAACCGAAATATCCGCAGAATAATTTATTCCGAAGAATATCAGTTTCATCTGATAATTCTTAAGATCATTCTGTGAAATAGAAAAGCTCTTTTCAAAAATCAATTCTCCTTCTCCCTGGAAAACAGAAGGCACTATTACCGGTATTTTAGGTGCATCTTCATCATCGGCTGGATGAACTTTCCAGGTTCCATTTAAAGGAATAATTTTTCTTTTAGTGGATATATCAAAAAAAAGAGAATCATTATCCGATATTCGATATCCTGGCAGCTCTTTAAAGACAATTTGTGCTCTTGTAACCGGGAGAAAAAGAAAGAAAAACAAAGATGTGAAGAAAATATATTTGGGGAATCCCATCCGAATCAGTTATCCTATAAAATATATTCAATTAAACTTACAAATATAAGCTCAAAATGAGGGGAAAGCAATGTAATTATTACTGATAAAATGCTTAAAAATGAATACTTCTGAGGATCAGTTTAATTATTAGATTAAATGTCCGTGAGGCTCTTAACAAGGTAGACTCATCCTTTGATAAAAACAGGAATTGTCTAAAAATTTATTTGATTTTTATTTATTTCCGGAGGATTCGATAATACTAATAAATGAATCAGCGTTAAGACAAGCGCCTCCCACAAGGGCTCCATCAATATCTTTTTGCGCAAGTAGATCTCCTGCATTATCAGGTTTAACACTTCCGCCGTATTGAATAACCAGGTTTTCAGCGATCTCTTCCGTGAAATCATCTTTTATATATGTCCGTATAAAAGAATGCATTTCTTCAGCCTGTACAGGTGTTGCTGTTCTCCCGGTACCAATTGCCCAAACCGGTTCATATGCGATTATTATATTTCTAATCTGATCGAGAGAAATTTCATCCAGACCACCAGCAAGCTGTTTTTTAAGTATTTCTTTTTCCTGACCAGCTTCTCTTTCTTCAAGAGTTTCCCCAATACAAAAGATCGGTTTTAGTTCAACTGCTAATGCAGCTTTTATCTTTTCATTTATTAATCCATCTGTTTCTTTGAAGATAGTCCTTCTTTCTGAGTGACCTATTATTACATATTCACACCCCACGCTTTTCAGCATTTTTGCAGAAATCTCACCTGTAAATGCTCCACTTTCCCGGAAGTACATGTTCTGTGCACCAAGTTTAATTGGGGTATTTTTTAGTAAAGACCAGGCTTCGCTTAATGAAGTAAAAGGAGGACAAATAATTACTTCACAATTCAATTTCTTCCCGCTCAAACCGGAGGTAAGTTTTGATATAAGGTATTGAGATTCATTTAAATCCTTATACATCTTCCAGTTGCCGGCTATTACTGTTTTTCTCATCAGAATCCTCAAATCATTTATAGGTATGCCTGCAAAGGTAGTAAAGAGAAAGAATTACTTCAAGGATTGAGGAATTAACTTAAATTATCGGCGGGGAAATTTTATTTATCTGATGTTATTTGAAGAAAAACAGATAGAAAAATTGATTTAATACTTCAAAATAAATTTAAATGATTTCCACAATTTTTGAAAGCTGTTTAATATTTATATTTTTATTTAATGAAGTTGAAAAATATACCCCGGCAGGTTTTGATATTAAGCTTTGTAAGTCTTTTCACAGATATTGCAAGCGAAATGCTTTACCCAGTAACACCAATTTTTCTTACAGCGGTGTTAGGTTCTTCAATGGCAACTGTAGGAATAATTGAAGGAGCAGCCGAAGTTACTGCGGGGATTTTCAAAGGATATTTCGGAAGAATTTCCGATAAATTAAAAAAGCGATCCATTTTTGTAGTACTCGGATATTCTCTTTCTGCACTTTCCAAACCACTTCCCGGAATTTTTCCCGCGGTTTCTTCTGTAATTATTTCAAGGATTTCGGATAGGATTGGTAAGGGAATGCGTACAGCACCAAGAGATGCATTACTTGCAACATATGCCGAAGGAAGAACGGGTTCAATATTTGGTTTTCACAGGGCAATGGATACACTCGGTGCAGCGCTTGGTCCAATTGGTGCCTTAATACTTCTTCATTTTTATCCAGGTGATTATACATTAATATTTCTTGTGGCTTTTGCCCCTTCGATATTAGCCGTAAGCTTTACACTTTTTGTAAAAGATAATCCCGCATCATTTAAAAAAGCCACAAAAAGGAATTATGCTGAATTCTGGCGTACCGCTCCCCGGCAGTATAAAATCATTCTTCTTCTTGTAACAATATTTTCTCTGGTAAACAGCAGTGATGTTTTTCTCATTCTCAAATCAAAAAATATTTCAAATTCAGTTTCTCTTGCAATATGGGGATATATATTTTACAACCTCGTTTATGCAGCAGCATCTTATCCTTTAGGAAAGTATGCAGATAAAGCAGGGAAGAAGAAGGTCTATGTCGGAGGATTGTATATTTTCGCTGCAGTTTATCTTGGCTTTGGATCATTTCCGGGAATTTATTTTATATGGATATTATTTGCTCTATATGGAATTTACGCCGCATCGACTGAAGGGGTTGTTAAGGCATGGGTATCTGATCTGATTGCCGATGAACAGCGTGGTTCGGCAATAGGTCTCCTCACTATGCTGACAAGTCTTGCAGTTATGCTGGGTTCTTTTACTGCAGGAATTTTATGGGATCGATTCGGATCTGCTGTTCCGTTTTTATTATCTTCTATTGTAAGTGCAATAGTTGCAACCTTATTCCTTATGTTAAAAAAGAACGGAGTTGATGATGGAATTAAATAATCTCGTTGTCATCTTTGCAAAGGGAATAAGCGAAAGGATGCACTATATTCTCATTTCATCCCAGCTTCTATTTTCTTATTTTAGTCAGAATATTTATGGAAACATCGACAAAAAAATCAGCTGTTATTGCTCTCAGCGGCGGAATGGACAGCTGTGTAACGGCAGCAATTGCGAATCTTTCATATGAGCTTGCTCTTCTACATGTTAATTACGGGCAGAGAACAGAAAAGAGGGAGCTGAAATCTTTTAATGATATCGCAGATTTTTATAAGGTAAAAAAAAGATTGGTTGTGGATTATATCCATCTAGCAAAAATCGGAGGTTCTTCTTTAACCGATTTAACCAGAGAAGTAACAAAAGCCGATCTTTCAAATAAAGAAATACCTTCTTCTTATGTCCCTTTTCGCAACGCCAATATTCTTTCAGCCTGCACAAGCTGGGCTGAAACTCTCGGAGCCGAAAAGATTTTCATCGGAGCAGTTTATGAGGATTCTTCCGGGTACCCCGATTGTCGTCCCGAGTTCTTCAGGGCATTTGAAGAAGTAATAAGAATAGGAACAAAATCCGGTTTGAATATTATAATAGAAACACCTGTAATTAATTTTTCCAAGTCGGAAATTGTAAAAAAAGGTATGGAACTGAATGCACCTCTTCATCTTACGTGGTCCTGTTATAAATATGAGGACGAAGCTTGCGGGGAATGTGACAGCTGTGCTTTAAGATTAAGAGGCTTTCAGCGGGCAGGATTTGAAGATCCTATAAAATATAAAGCAAAGCCGGTTTATCTTTAACTTTACCTATTATTAATTTTTATCAGAACATATGAGCGACAAATTAAAAATACTTGAAATCTTCGATAATGCATATCCCAACAGGGATTACAATATTATTCATACTGCGCCCGAGTTTACATCAGTATGTCCCAAAACCGGGCAGCCAGATTTTGCTACCATAACTATCGAATATATTCCCGATAAGCTTTGTATTGAGTTAAAATCACTAAAGTATTATTTAAATTCTTACCGGAATGACGGCATTTATTTCGAAACTGTAACGAATAAAATTCTTGATGATCTTGTAGAAGTCAGTAAACCGCGATATATGTTAATTACTGCTTCTTTTAATGTAAGGGGCGGAATTTCATCAGTTATAAAAGTTGAGTATAAAAAGAAATGACTCCTCCTGAGGTAACAAACAAATTAAAACAGGATTTCAGAGAGAAAAAAGAGAAGCTCTTCTTACAGCATGGCGGCAGGCAGGCATCCTTAAAATTCAGTCTTGGATACAGTCTGCTTGTTGAAGAATTTATCCGTTCACTTGCAGCAGACGGCAGATACAATTTTGCACTGGCATCCGCGGGGAGTTTCAGCAGAAGGGAACTATCCCCATTTTCTGATATTGATTTAATGTTCATTACAGATTCCGTTGCAGATAATGAAAAAGATATTATTGATATTGTGACAAAATTATGGGATAACGGAATTGAGGTTTCACATACTGTGAGGGAATTTTCAGATATTCATAAATTTATAAAGAGTGATCTTCACACATTCACGCAGTTTTTTGAAACAAGATTTATCCTTGGTTCCGACAAGATTTATCTATTGTGGAATGATATTCTACTTGATTCCGTAACAGAAGAATTAAAAGTAAAACTTATAAATGAAATGCTTGAAGACATTCAGTATCGATATGCAAAATATGATGAATCACCAAAAATCCTTGAGCCAAACGTAAAGCTATCAGCCGGTGGTTTAAGAGATTTCCAGGCAGTTGAATGGATGTACATGCTGGTGAATAAAACTTTACTTAATAAACAGAACGAAACAACACAGGCGGAAAGTTTCATTCATCAACTCAGAATTGACAATTATTCCACAGCAAAGGAATGCGCCAGGTTATACGAAAGTTATAATCTTATAATTACCGTTCGCAATATTCTTCACAACATCAGCAAACAGAAGAATGACAGGTTTGAATATAAAGATCAGAAAAAAATTGCCGGAATGTTCTATGATTCGGAAAATGCGATCGATTTATTTATGAAGGAATATTATGAAGCGGCGAATGTAATCAACCGGTTTTCAAAATCGATGGCAAAAAAATTTAATGAAGAACTGACAAATCCCCTGCCTGATTCCCTGTCAATTGAACTTGATGAAGATTATTCAATGAAAGCCAGGCTTATCTCATTCGTCGGTGAAAATGAATTGACTATTTCAAGTATTTTAAGAGGATTTTATTACCGGGGACTATATAGTGCAAGATTTGATGAAAGCTTCAGGGAAAGAATAATTGATACTATTGAAAAACTGGGAAATAAGATTTCATATGAAACCGAATCTTCCGTTTTCTTCAGAGAAATACTAAAGCTTCCCCGAAATGTAGGTCAAACTTTATCAGAAATGAATGAGCTTGGAGTTCTGAAAGTATTTCTCCCAGAATTTAAGGACCTAATAGGATTTTTACAACACGGAGTTTATCATTTTTATACCGCTGATGAACATACACTTATGACGATTAAAAATGTCGAAAAACTTGAACGTGAACATTCCCAGCTCGGGAAACTTTTTACAAGTCTTAAAGACAGAGAGACGCTCTACCTTGGATTATTATTCCACGATATAGCAAAGCCTATAAATATCAGCGGTCATGAAATCATAGGTGCTGAGGTCGCGGCAGGAATTATGTTCCGGCTGGGATACTCAGAAGAGGAAATTGAACGGGTTTCTTTTCTTGTAAAAAATCATTTGTACATGGAACAGGTTGCTTTCCGCCGCAACCTTAATGATCCGGAGACATTAAATAATTTTGCTTCTAAATTTAATTCGACCGATGATCTGAATCTTTTATATCTTGTTACCTATGCAGATCTATCGGCAGTTAACCCGGCAGTCTGGACTTCATGGAAAAGTGATCTGCTTGCTGAGTTA
>DATICR010000341.1:0-2590 GCA_035456745.1 Ignavibacteriaceae bacterium | reverse complement strand
CAACTTGATCCCAGGTATTTTAATGAAACTATGCTTGTCTTCGTAATAAATAATATGGATTCATCATCAGATGAAGTTAAACTTGATAACCAGCAAGCTTTAATATATCTGCGAAACCTCATAAGCGGTAATCCGGAAGATGTACTCAGCAAAGAGATTCTGTCTAAAGAAATAAATATAGGAATTATAGATGCTGCTTCTGTGCGAAAGACCATGCCCAATAAAGAAGGCGGTGTTGGGCTTGCCAGAAAAATAGGAATGGATATAGCTTTGAATGTGTTCGATTTTAACGCTCCGGGAAAGAAATTAATATTAACTACCGATGCCGACTGTACCCTGCAATCGGATTATTTAACAGAAATCGTCAGCCAATCTAATAAAAGAAATATTTCTGCAGGAGTAGTAAAATTCCAGCACGATATTTCAGGAGACGATATTTTTACACGGGCTATCATATGTTATGAAATATTTTTACGATATTATGTGCTTGGTTTGAAGTTTGCAGGTTCACCTTATGCTTTTCATACAATCGGTTCAACAATGTTCTGCGACTTTGAAAGTTATGTTAAAATAGAGGGGATGAATAAAAGAAAGGCGGCCGAGGATTTTTATTTTCTTGAGAAACTTGCAAAAAATATAGATATCGGGATAATAAATACCACAACAGTATATCCTGATAAAAGAGGATCGTGGCGCGTTCCGTTTGGAACCGGACAGAGGGTCAATCGGTTCCTTGCGGGAATTCAAAATGAGTATACTCTTTACAATCCTCAGGTATTTATCATACTTAAAGAGTGGTTGGAAGTCCTTAGCTCAACCGAAAAAACAGAAATCGATTTTTATTTACAAAGAGCAAGAGAAATTCATCCTGAATTGATACGCTTCCTTCGTATGCGGAATTTTGAAGATGATATGGGCAATATCCTGAGGACATCAAAAACCGGCGGACAGTTAAAGATTCAAAAAAGACGGTGGTTTGATGGGTTTATGACACTTAAATTTATTCACCATTTAAGAGATAATGGCCTGGGCGAAATAAACATGTTTGATGCAATGGATGAAATATTTAATTATCTTCTTGTACCCTGGATTCCGGAAAGAGAGAAAGACAGTATACCTGAATTAGCTGTCCGGAAAGACTATCTTGAAATCCTTAGACAATACTCCTGAAAATATTAATGAATGAATAATGATAATAAAAACATTATCCGATGAGATTGAAAATTATATAACTGATGCTTCTAATTTTAAAGGGAATTGCAGCGCGGTATACATTCCCGAATTTATTAATGAGGTATCAGAAATACTCAAAGAAGCTGATAAGAGTAAAACACCCGTTACAATTTCAGGGAATGGCACAGGATTAACTGGTGCCCGTGTACCACTTGATGGAATAATAATTTCAACTGAAAAACTTAACAGGATAATTGAAATAAATAAAGAAGAAAAATATGTAATAGTTGAGCCCGGTGTTGTTCTTGATGACCTTCAGAAAAAAGTAAATGAATATAATTTGCTTTACCCTCCTGATCCTACTGAGTGGAATTGTTTTATCGGCGGGACTGTAGCGACAAATGCTTCCGGGGAAAAGACTTTCAAATATGGTCCCACAAGAAATTTTGTAGAAGAATTGCAGGTCGTTCTCGCGGATGGTAACGTGGTTGAACTTAAAAGAGGTCAACAGAAAGGTTCAGGCAGCGAACTTGAACTTATAACAATTTCCGGCAAAAAGATATTTATAAAAATACCGGATGTGAATATGCCTGAAGTAAAAAATGCTGCCGGGTATTATTTAAAGAATAACATGGATGCAATTGATCTTTTTATAGGTTCAGAGGGGACTCTTGGTGTAATTACAAAAATAAAATTGAAACTGGTTAGTCTCCCGGACAATGTACTTTCATCTGTAATATTTTTTAGTTCGGAAAACGATGCCATATCTTTCATCGAAGAAGCCAGGAGTATTTCATTTAATACAAGGAAATTGAATTCGGATTCCATTGATGCTCTTGCACTTGAATTTATGGATAAGAATTGTCTTGATTTTCTCCGTGAGGATTATCCTCAGATACCTTTCGATGCAGAAGCATCGGTATGGTTTGAGCAGGAAACAACTTCACTTAATGATGAGAAATTATTTAATGATTGGGCAGATTTAATTGCCAGACATAATGGTAATGCCGATACTGCCTGGGTTGCCTTTACTGCAAAAGATAAAAAGAAGCTTGAGGAATTCCGCCATTCAGCATCTGCTAAAGCTAATGAATTTATTGTAAGATCAAATGTCGGGAAGCTGGGAACAGACGTAGCTGTGCCCGATAATTCTTTTAGCGATTTCTATAAAGAATGCAAATCTCTTGTTATACAATCGGGATTAAAATTCATTGCATACGGTCATTTCGGAAACTCACATCTTCATTTGAATATGCTTCCCTTGAATAAAAAAGAATATGAAAAAGGGAAGGAAATCTATAAACAAATTTGTATAAGAGCCGTTGAACTTAAAGGAACAATTTCGGCAGAACATGGAATCGGAAAACTGAAGACTGAATACCTTGAGATCATGTACGGTAAAAAGAATATAAGACTT
>DATICR010000340.1:0-2817 GCA_035456745.1 Ignavibacteriaceae bacterium | reverse complement strand
TATGTTTTTTTTAAGAGGCGGTTATAAATTTAATGTCGATGAGCAAAACTATACTTTCGGTGCTGGTCTGAAATTCCCGCTCTCTATTGCTATTTTCACATTAGATTATGCGTATTCCAATTTTTCAAAATTAGGTTCTGCCCACAGGTTTTCAATTATACTCGGCTTATAAAAATGAAAAGATATTTACTGATTTTATTAACTGCATTTTTCCTTATCCAGGGATGTGATCAGAAATTTAATACCGATCAACTTGTTTCAGCTAATTCAGGCAATGGAAATATTACCGGTGATACTGTTTATATACAATTGAATCCAGCTTGGGAAGGTTTCAATAACCCACAGGATATTATGATCGGACGGGAACCGTTTATTTACATTGCTGATACGGATAATAACCGGGTTGTGATGATGAATCTTAACGGTGATATTCTGGGAACAAGAAAAATAAATCATCCCATAGCTCTAGCTCAGGACTACAGACTTAATCTTTTTGTATGTGCAAAGTTAGATACAGTAATATCCGGTGACACTGTTAGCGCGGTATTTAAACTCAATATGCTTGCCTCACAACATAACATTGCAAATGCTACTATTGATACAATTTTACCGCGACTGAATCAACCTTTGGATCCTGGGAGAGTATATAGCGGGGTAGCAGTTTTCTATGATAATTCTTATTTCGTATCCAGGACTGGACCACATAATTCTACTTTAATTGATCCGGATAATTCAATTCTTTCTTTTACCGGAGAGGATATCTACAAAGGCAGAGTTGGGAATATTGATCCAATAGGATCGGGTGTTCTTTCAGCGTACGGAATAAGTTCCATTTCGTCTTTTAACAAATCAAATTATGATGTAATTACTACACTCATCGGGAATACCAATTTCAAAGTTCAATGGCTGCATTTTGTAGATACCAGAGATTATACTGGCTATCAAAATTATATTTCACCACAAAGCTCCGAAATAATGCGTCCTAACAGATTTGAAAGACCTGAAGGAGTAACATTGGATAATTCGCAAAATATTATTGTGGTGGATATGGCTAAAGACAGTGTATATAGATTTAATCCATTCGGTGATTTACTTCAATCGTTCGGAGGTACCGAAGTTTTTGACAGTCCCGCAGGAGTTGCATTCTTTAATAAAACACTTTACATAGCA
Source organism: Ignavibacteriaceae bacterium (assembly GCA_035456745.1). GTDB lineage: Bacteria > Bacteroidota > Ignavibacteria > Ignavibacteriales > Ignavibacteriaceae > DATFVA01. Next base: position 1,647 of record DATICR010000340.1, on the reverse strand, counting down.
GATTCAGGTAATAATAGGATTTTAAGATTTATTTTATCAACGGATATAAGATGACAAAAAAAATAATTATAGCTTTTATTCTCCTATTTACAACATTCATTTATTCACAGGTACCTATTTCTGATATAAGAGTAAATGATGCTAACGGTATACCTGTGAATATAAATCAGGTGGTAACAATCTCTGGAATAGTCACCACCTCAAATCAGTTTGGAACCAGCGGTGCTGCCTCGATTCAGGATAATACAGCAGGGATGTGTGTGTATGGGACTGGATTCCCGTCTTCAGTAAACATTGGTGATTCAGTTTTGGTGACTGCTGAACTTACACAATATAACGGTTTAACTGAAATGAGTTTTAATCTTCCGGGAGCTTCATTTCAGGTAATTTCTTCAGGGCACCAGATAGATCCAGAAGTGATTAATATCAGTGATATTCTAGGCCAGGAATGGAACGGGCTTGAAGCATACGAAGGCAAACTCGTCCGTTTGAATAATGTTACTATTTCTGGTACTGGTAATTTCGCTGGAAATCATGATTATCTGATTTCCGATTTAACAGGTGCTTCTACTCTTTATATTGATCCTGATGTTACTTCAATAATTGGAACCCCAATTCCCTCCGGAGAAATTGATATTATAGGAATAGTCCACCAATTTCAATATGGTCCGCCATACAATTCAGGATATGAAATTGATCCAAGATCAATAAATGATCTTGTTTATGACGGCTCGCCTTTGATTTTGAATCCGGTATTCGCCTCGGATATAGATTCGAGTTCATTCACAGTTTATTTTAATACTGCGAGAAACGGTAACAGTCAGGTTAAATATGGTTTAACGCCTGCACTGGAATTAGATTCGGTAGTCATAAATAATGATACTACTATTCACGTTGTACCTATTACCGGACTACAAGCATCAACACTTTATTATTTTAAAGCAGTTTCAGATAATGCTGCGGGAAGAAGTGAAAGTACAATTCTGACTGTGACAACTGCTTCAAATGATACAAGTATAGGGACAATAAATGTTTATTTTAATTTTCCGGTTGATACAACAGTTGCAATACCAGGTAATAAAGCAGCCGGGAATACAGATTTCAAATCACATTTGATACATAGAATTAATGTAGCGAATTATTCTATTGATTTAGCACTTTACAGCTTTTATGGAATGCAGGATGTTGCTGATGCTATCATACTGGCCAAAAACAGGGGGGTGAAGGTAAGAGTTGTATATGATAGCCGGAATACACAAAACAGTATGCAGGAACTCATTGATGCGGGCATTCTTTTGAGCAAGCGTCCAGCGTCTCTCGAAGGCATAATGCATAACAAGTTTTTTATCTTTGATGCTCGTGATTCTATTACCACAAATGATTGGTTATGGACTGGTTCGTGGAATGTGACTTCCTCCGAATTAAACTGGAAGAATAATGTTGTGGAGATTAATGATCCTTCAATTACAAAAGCTTACCAGATAGAATTCGAAGAAATGTGGGGAAGTGATACTGATATTCCAAATCCTGCGAATGCCAAGTTTGGCAGTATGAAATCGGATAACACTCCTCATTATTTTGATATTGGGGGAAGAGAAGTACAGCTTTACTTCAGCCCCTCGGATGGAACAACAAGTAAAATTATAA
>DATICR010000339.1:0-2908 GCA_035456745.1 Ignavibacteriaceae bacterium | reverse complement strand
TTAAACAGACTTGGTATTATCCATAAGATCTTTTTTAATGAAAATTCTCTTTATACAGATGGAAAAATTGATCATCTTTTGAAAGAGTTTGAGGAAAAAAATCTTTCATATCAAAAAGATAGTGCAACCTGGTTAAAGCTTTCAGAGATGGGCGTTGAACAAGACAAGGTAATAATCAAGTCATCCGGAGAACCCACTTACCGTCTGCCGGACATTGCATATCATGAGACAAAATTCAATCGTGGTTACGATTTAATGGTTGATCTTTTCGGCTCGGATCACAATGCAACATATCCGGACGTCCTGGCAGGATTAAAATCAGTGGGTTATGATATAAGCAAAGTAAAAGTGCTTATTCACCAGTTTGTTACGATAACTGAAAATGGTGAAGTAGTTAAAATGTCAACCCGTAAAGCAAATTATATTACACTTGATCAGTTATTAGACGAAGTTGGTAGTGATGTGGTAAGATATTTCTTTAATATGCGAAACATTACAACGCATATGAATTTTGATTTAGCACTGGCAAAAAAACAATCTGATGAAAATCCTGTATTCTATCTTCAGTATGCTCATGCAAGAATATGTTCAATCTTAAAAATGATAGAGAAAGAAAATCTTAAATCATCTACAGAAAATCTAAAGCTGCTGACGACCGCTGAAGAAATACAACTGCTCAAGAAACTGAATCAATTCAAAGATGAGGTGCTTGCGAGTGCGGAGGATTTTGAACCTAACCGCATTTGCACTTACCTTGAAGAATTAGCCGCAGCCTTTCATAAGTTTTATACTTTTTGCAGAATTCTGGGAACAGAAAAAAATCTCGCAGAAGCAAGAGTAGCTCTGGCAATTGCTGCGAGGATAGTACTAAGTAATGGATTAAAGATTTTGGGAGTTAATGCTCCCGATAGAATGTAAACTATTCAGGGACGGCTACTGAGGCCGCATAAACTTTGCCGGCGCCTGCATTCAGCAATACCCTGCCGCATTCCTGAAAAGTAGCGCCAGTAGTTGACACATCATCAACAATAAGAATATTTTCGCCTTTCAATTTTTTTTTGCAGATAAATGCGTCTCTCAGATTCCTCTCCCTTTCTGAAATATTCAGAGTTGTTTGAGATTCCGTATATTTAATCCTTTTTATAAAATGGTTGTTTATTTTTTGTCCCGTTGATTTACAGATCCCCTTAGCTATGTAGTACGACTGGTTATATTCTCTTTCTGCCTTTTTCAAATGATGAAGCGGTACCGGAAGAACCAAATCAATTTGATATTTTGAAAATTCCTTTAATATTGCATCGCCAAGCAATTCCCCCAGGAAAATACCAATCCGAAATCTCCTCCCATATTTTAAGGCGTGAATTACATTTTGAAGTTCTTTATTCTTTTCAAATAAAAACAATGCAATGAAATCAGAAATAATTCCCGCTCCTTCAAATTTCTTTTTGAATTCATATTCAATTTTCTTTTTCCCGGGTCTTTTAATTTTACCAATACATTCATTACAAATGTAACGGGAGTCTGGAGGAAGTTTTCTCCCGCAGCCCGGGCAAAATCCGGGAAGAAAGAAATCAATTAACGAATTCCAGAAATGTTCCATTTCCCCTCACTGTGCCTATTAAAGCATCCCCGATTGTTTTCTTATGAACCATTCTATGCCAAATAAAACGATAGTTATAATTAAAAGCCACTCATTAGACCATAATTTAATTTCATTTATCTCAGTCTTCTCGCGGGAAGCATTCTGCTGAATATTTTTTATAATGGGAAAAAGTTTTTGCATATCCGGGTAATAGAAAAATTTACCACCTGTATTATCAGCAAGAGAAGTTAAGAATTCATAATCCATCCGGGGATTCAATTGTTCAATATCCACTTCTCCCATATTAAAACTTCCCTGATCAGAACCAAGACTCCTGTTTTCTCTTACCGCAGAACCACTGAATGAAAAATCGCCTGTCTGATTTGTTCTATATGTTCCTTCGTAAAGTCCGCTCCCGATAGAATTTAATATTATTTCATCTTTCACATCATTATGCTTAATATTTACTTTCACTTCAGCATCTGAGACAGGGTTATAGGCAGCATCATAAACCTGGGCGGAAAATTCAACGGGTTCACCGAGTGCATAGAGTTTTTTAGATGTCTTAATTGAAACCTGTTTCTGTTCTTCAAAACTTTTAAGCCATTTCACACTATTATGAATAAAATTATCAAACAGGTTTAGCTGTTTAGTTGCTGTCTGTAATTTCCATTTCCAAACGCTATTTGCCAAAACAGTAATTGAACGTTTACTGCCCAATCGTCTCGATATTATCAGTGGAGCATTTAAGGAAACATTATTTAGTCTGGCTTTAACAATCACTTCACTTTCAGGCCGTGCAACGATTTGTGAATTAGTCATAAAGACAGGAGGAAGATTATTCCATGCATCAACAGGATTAGGTTGATTATTCTGAATAAGCGGATTTTCCATCTCACTGGTTTCAACGACGGGCTGTATTTCTGAAACACTATTGTCAATGTTCTGAATTATGAAAGGAAGTTCCGGCTGTAAATTTCCTAATCCGGACAAATTTGTATTGTCTTCAAGAATCAGGAAAAATGGTTTACCCTTCTGACTAATAGAATTTTTGACCCTGTTTAATAAATCCGGACCGGATTCTTTTGTGGGAAATCCTATGAGAAAAATTACATCAGCGCTATCTAATTCTGCAGCAGGACTATTCTTCTCAATAAACCTGTTTGAAGCAACCTGTGTTAATGATTTTACAGATAAATTTTTATCCTCCTCAAGGGAATTTTTAATAAAAGAAAGGTCGGGAGAAGGACTACCCGCAATTACGAGTATTCTGATTTTATTACTTATAACATTGATGTAAAAGATATTTTTATTATTCCCGAAAGT
>DATICR010000338.1:0-2055 GCA_035456745.1 Ignavibacteriaceae bacterium | reverse complement strand
ACAAGCCGGCACCATTTAACGGTTTGGCTCCTTCATTTACAATAACAGGAATAATTTTTAGTATAAGCAGGCTCACAGATTACAGTTTGATGGGAATCGGGGTTATTTTGCCTTCATTGACATTCTCAGAAGATCAAGGGTCGGGTAAACACCAGAAAACCTGAACACAGGGAATTTATTATAATCTGATAAATTTAATTATATATTTCTAATTTGATTAGTAATTTAATAACAGTGGTAAATGTGGGGTTATAAAAACTTAATTATAAGAATCGGAGAAGCCGTATTATGAGTTTTGCAAAAAAAGAAGGTCTCTTTATTACAATTGATGCGAATATAGGTGCGGGTAAAACAAATGCCTGCCATGCGCTTGCTTCTGCATCTGGCTCGGGGAGCAGACAATCAAAAGTGCTCGAAGAACCTACTAACACACAAAAATTCAGGAATTTTCTGTCGCATTACTATAGTGATTTAATTACCGGCAAAAATACCGGCGGCGGTTTTGAGATGCAGATGTTTATGCTGTGTCAGAGATATGAACAGCACCGACTTGCCGTTGAATTGGCCTGGGGCGAAAATGGAATAACTGTTATACAGGATCGTCCCATTTACGGTGATACAGTTTTCGCAACAACTGCTATGGAAAGAGGATTTATGACAAAAGATGAATTTGATCTCTATGTTGATGTTATCAGAAATATGAGCCGCGATATAATGCCCCCTGATATTTTTGTTTATTTAAATGTTTCTCCGGAAGAATGCCACCGGCGTATGAATAACAGATCCCGGACAGAAGAAGAGGGAGTCCCTTTAGAATATTTGCAGCACCTGGACAGCAACTACAAAAAATTAGTAAATGAGATGAGAAGAAGAGGAATAAGAGTGCTGGAAGTCGACTGGCATGAATTTGGTCCTCCTGTGGTTCTTTGGAATAAAATACTGGGTATGACCGGGTCAAACGAATCCTGGTATGAGCTGTTATCATTTTCATTCGCTAAACAACCGGGAATTCCCGTTATACCAAATGCTGATGAGGGGAATAAGACTCAATAAAAAAGTATCTGACATATTTTTTCAGACAGGTATATAAGTAAAAAGTTCTAAACGAAGGAAAGGTTCTCGAAACTCACCTTAGATCAAGAACGATAATAAATTTTCAATTGTACCGGGCACACCCGGGAGAATTATTAAAGGCGTTCAGATTATCAGATTACCTGCTGTTTTCCATCTACTGTATTATACCACCGGGGTGTCCCGGTTAAGCCGTGACACCCTTAGGGATTATCGAAAGCTAAAAGCTTAATCAAAATCAAAATTAAAAATTGGGAAGACCGGCAGGAAACCGCCTTTACCAATGATGTTTATTAAACCTAGCTGAAGTCCCTTAAGTGTTTCTGCATAATTTACAATAGAAAGCTGAAGTCCGTTAAAATATCCACCGTGATAATTTACCCAGGATGTCTGAAGTCCCACAAAATCCCCTCTCGATACATTAACAAAACTGCTTTGCCATCCTGTAAATCCCCCATCGGTTATATTAACACCTCCCCACTGAACACCGAGCTGTTTTCCAGTTGTAACATTTACCAGCCCCAGATCAAAGCCCGTCATGTTTGCGTTTTTTGTATAAATAAGATTTAACCTTATGCCGTTTATGGATTCGTGTTCCGGTACGATCTGGATTGGATTAAAAAGTGAAAGCTGGAACGGATTATCCTGTGCATTTATTAATGCAGGGGACAGGACAAAGAAATTTATGATAAAAAGTCCGAAAATTTTCTTCATTTAATTACCCTCCCTGTGAAAAACAATAAATTATCATGTAAATTTAATTAAAGAAAACAAGTATTGAAAAAAATCCCTCCTTACTTCAACCCGGTTTTGAAATACAAAAAAATATTATATAAAGGGATTGAAACCATAGCCAATTATTTGGTTTAAAGTCAAATTTTCTTCTGAAAAGCTTGTTTCAAATCTTCCCAATTAGCAGGATTATAGTTCTTCAATTGAAATTAATTGATGGAATAAGCTTTGATTTTGTTTTTCATATGTGGT
>DATICR010000337.1:0-11179 GCA_035456745.1 Ignavibacteriaceae bacterium | reverse complement strand
CGACTGCCCGGGAAATTGTTCCTGCGGAATATCAGGTAAAAATCTTTTCGCATCTATATAGATAGCATGACCTCCCGGTGGTTCAATAATAGGGACACCTGCAGCTACAAGTTTTTCTCCGAGATATTCAACACTTCTAATCCGGTACTGGAGATAATGTTCATCAAGAACCTCTTCCAGTCCCTGTGCTATTGCCTCAAGATCTCTGCCGGCAAGACCTCCGTAAGTAGGAAACCCTTCAGTAACTATAAGAAGGTTACGGCATTTCATAGATAGTTCATCATCATTCATAGCGATAAAACCGCCGATATTTGCCAGCCCGTCTTTCTTTGCACTCATGGTTGCACCATCAGCATAGGAAAACATTTCCTGAGCAATCTCAAGAAGAGATTTATCCTTGTAACCCCTTTCCCTCTTTTTTATAAAGTAGGCATTCTCAGCAAACCTGCAGGCATCGATAAATAAAGGTATACCATATTTATTTAATACCTGTCTTACATCCCTGATATTCTGCATTGAAACCGGCTGGCCTCCGCCCGAATTATTTGTAATGGTCAGCATACAGACAGGGATATTTTTATTTCCTTTTTCTTTAATAAAATCCTCAAGTTTCTCTATATCCATATTTCCCTTAAAAGGAGCACGAACTTCAGGATGCTTTCCCTTTTCATTTAATAAATCGACCGCTTCTGCACCGGTAAATTCAACATTAGCCCGGGTTGTGTCAAAGTGCGTGTTATTGGGAATAAACTTTCCTTTCCCTCCCAGATTTGCAAACAGTATCCTTTCTGCTGCTCTTCCCTGGTGGGTCGGGATGATATACTTCATTCCTGTTATCTTTTTGACCGCATCTTCAAAACGATAAAAACTTTTGGAACCGGCATAAGCTTCATCTCCCTGCATAATTCCTGCCCATTGTTGTGAGGACATTGCCGAAGTTCCGCTGTCCGTTAAAAGATCAATAAGAACGTCATCTGCGTGTATCATAAAAGGATTGTAACCAGCTTTTTTCAGTAGTGCGGTTCTTTCCTCCACCGTTGTAAATCTGATCGGTTCAACTGATTTAATTTTGAAAGGTTCAATAATAGTTTTCATTTGTTTTCCCTAAGTTCAGAATAATGAGATATTAGAATTATTTTTTCATATATCAAATTTAAGAAACTTCACGCAAAGGCGGGATATATATTAATTCAGGATGTAATTCTGCTTAGGGAATGGGATAAAAAAGAGCATTAGAGCTGCTTGCAAATATAAAGAAGGCAAAAGGATTATCAAGTTAATGAAACTTAGGTAAAAAATAACTGGTTGAAATTATCTTTAAAATAATTCTGTTTGATTTTAACGGGAAAGCTCCGGAAATGTAAGAATTAATATCCCTCCCCGTTATTACGAATTCATATAATGAATGTACCGACAAAAAAAATAATTATCAATAATTCTTGATTTTCAGGCAGCCTGGGGAAAAGAATTAAAAATTTATGTGACCGATTAAATAAATCATCCCCTGGAAAGCAGGAAATCTTTAATTTTATCAGATAAACTGTCGAATTACTTTTCAGGAACTGTATTATTTCAAGCATTGTCAATGTATCTTATAACTCTTAAGTTATTATTATATTTATAGAGAAGATGACAGGTGATAATCGACCTTAATAGTTATCAGGATGATTAAAGTTAATAAATTATTCAGATGGCTCTCAATTAAAAGCAAATTGATAATTGCATTTGTGGGTCTTTCCATCCTTCCTATAATAGTATTAAGCATATACAGTATAATTTCCACCACAAGGAAGATGGATGATACAGCAATAAGGGATCTAAACCATGATCTTACACTAATCCAGGAAAACACCGCGAATCTTCTGGCGAATATCGGCCAGGATCTGCAGCTTATTCAGAATACTCTGCTTACTCCGCAGGTTAAAGCATCACTTGGAAAACAGGATGAACATTTAAATGAAAACCTGTCAGGGATTTTAAATAATGAGCTTTTATCATTTGTTAATACTAAAAAGATTTACTTTCAGATTAAAATCCTGGATAACTCAGCAATTGAAAAAGCACGGGTGGAATCGCAGCTACCCTACGGGATAAATAACAATTATAAAATTGTTCCGAAGAAAAATCTGAAACAAGTGCCGCAATTATATTATCTCTTATTAGCAAAGAACATGCCGGAAGGTAATATAACTATCGCTCCGGCTGAGCTTCGGAGTCCGGACAATAAACTTGTACCGGTTGTCAGTTTTGTTATGCCTGTATTTAATAATGACAAAGAAACGGGAATTCTCATTGCCGATGTTTTTGTCAGGAACTTATTTAAAACTTTACAGACTTATAAAAGCCTTACCCCTGATGAAAAGGTAATCCTGGTTAGCGGCGACGGGCATTATCTTTATCATTCAGACAAAAAGAATGACTGGAATAAATTACTTGCTGCAAAGGATAGTGTAAATTTAAAAAATGATTACCCTGAAGTTGCTGAGGAATTGCTCTCCGATAAAAAAGGTGTTGTTACTGATAAAACAAAAGATATAATTATACATACACCGCTTTTTTATAATTATCCTCCCGGTCACCATATAAATGTCGAATATAAATTTGCAATTCCCCTGTATCTGTTTGCGGCAATCCCAAAATCAGTAATTTTAACAACCATTCATCGCTATGAAATTACTTTTTCCGGAATTGTGCTCTTATTTTTGCTGATCTCTATCGCACTGAGTTTGCTTGCAACCCGTCACTTTACAAGTTCGTTATCTACTCTCAGCAAAGGAGCCGAGACTATTACCCGTGGAAATTATAATTACAGAGTAAAGATTGAAACAAGGGACGAACTTGAGAATTTAGCTGACCAATTTAATTTAATGGCAAAATCATTGGGCGAACACGAGACCGAAATTCAGCAATACAAAACACACCTCGAAGAAATGGTCAATTCGCGGACTAAAGAACTTCTGAATGAAAAATCAAAACTGCAAACCATCCTTGATAATGTGCCAAGTGCATTTTTAGTATTAGACAGAGATTTAAATATACAAACAGCCAGCGAGGCCATAAAAAAAATTACAGGCTATCACCTGGATAGTTTGTTGGGGAAAAATTGCGGTAATGTTTTTGATAAAAAGGGTTTCTGTGAGAAATGCATCTGCAGGAATGCAATATCCACGAACAGAATACAAACAACGGTTAATCGTAAAATTGATGAAAATAACCGGGAACGTTACATTGAACACATTGCCATCCCGATAAATAAGGATGGAAAAGTAAATTTTGTGCTTTCTGTTATTACCGACATTACGAAACGAAAACAGCTTGAAAATTTCCTTATTAAAACAGAGAGACTTGCTGCAACCGGTGAAATTGCCGCTTACGTTGCACACGAATTCAGGAATTCTCTTACATCTATTAAAATGATACTTCAACTGATCACAGAATCAAAAAACTTATCACGCTCAGAAAAAAAATCTCTTGGAGTTGCTCTTAATTCAATCGGCGAAATGGAAGATATTGTTTCCAGGTTATTGAATTTTGCTAACCCCGGCCCCTTGAATTTCCAGGAGACAGGACTCGATAAAATTATTGAAGAAAGTATAAATTTTGTTCAACTGAATTTAAAAAACACCGGGATTAAAATTACAAAACATATCTACACCGCAATGCCGGTTTTATTTATGGATATTGCTCATTTTAAAGAAGCTTTTATCAATATATTATTCAATGCTATCCATTCAATCGAGGAAAAAAGTAATCACTACAAAGAATTAAATAAAGAAACGGTCAATGAAATAGAGATATCAGTAAGCAAAATTATTCTTAATGACACTCTCCGGGATTATAAAATTGAAAGTTCTATAAAGTATTCTGATTCAGCCAGTGTTAACCGTGATGATTATGAAATAAACCTGCAGTCTGGCACCGAATGCCTGCTGTTACAAATCGCCGATACGGGCATTGGCATTGACGAGGAAATATTATCACGAATTTTTGATCCTTTTTTTACTACAAAAATTAATGGAACCGGACTCGGATTGCCAATGGTTAAAAGGACTATAAATTCACACGGCGGAATCATAAACGTTGAAAGCAAAAAATGGATTGGAACGAGGTTTAAAATTTATATTCCGTTAACCTTTAAGCAAAACACAGTTCCAAGTTATATATGATTAAAATGAAAAGAGATTCAAATGAATTCTTCATATGAAACGGCGGCTAAAATACTTGTTGTTGATGATGACCCCAAAATACAATATGCTTTTCAGGAAGTATTAAAAAAAGACGGACACTTCGTCATTCTTGCTAATAATGGTGAAGAAGCCTTAAAATCGGTACAAACAAGTAAAATAGATTTGATATTCCTGGATATTTCTCTACCTCATATTAATGGGCTGGAAGTGCTGAGAAGGTTAGGTAGTCTTGAGATTAATATTCCGACAATTATCATAACGGGAAATGGAACAATGCAAAACGCCGTTAAGGCCATGCAGTTAGGCGCTTTCGATTATCTCACCAAACCGCTGGACATCAGTAAAATAAGGGAACTGATAAAAAAAGCACTTGCAAAAACAGTAGAAACCTACGATGATTCTTCAAATAACCTTTTTACATCAGCCGAAAATTTCGAAGAGCATAATTTAATAGGCAAAAGTCCTGCCATGCAGGAAGTGTACAAACTAATCGGAATGGTTTCAACTTCACCAAATATTTTTCCGGTTTTAATCACCGGGGAAAGCGGCACGGGAAAGGAGCTTGTTGCACGGGCTATTCACAAAAGCACCTCAAGCAACAGTACTCCTTTTATAGGAATAAATTGTTCGGCAGTTCCCGACAATTTACTTGAATCTGAATTATTTGGATATGAAAAGGGGGCATTTACAAATGCGCTTGAACGCAAGCTTGGAAAATTTGAAATTGCACAAAACGGCACAATATTCTTAGATGAAATCGGGAATCTCCTACCGGGTTTGCAGCAGAAGCTTTTGAGAGTTCTGCAGGAAAGAGAATTTGAAAGGATCGGTGGGAGCACTTTAATAAAAATTAATGCGCGGATTATCTCCGCTACCAACCGTGACCTGCAGCAGGAAATTAGTATAGGAAATTTCAGAGAAGATCTTTTTTATCGTTTAAATGCTATTTCAATAAAACTGCCTTCTTTAAGATCTCATCCGGAAGATATTCCACTGCTGGCGAGCTATTTATTAAAAAAATACAATAAGCATTTCAATAAAAGAATTGAAGGATTTTCTCTGGAAGCTATGGATAAACTTATCACTTACCAGTATCCCGGAAACGTAAGAGAATTGGAAAATATTATCAAAAGATCTGTAATGATGGCAAGGGGTGAAAAGATAACAAGTGAATTACTTGATAAGACATTCGGTTTTTATATAGAAAAAAATACGATCTTGCCGATAGTGGATCCGACCTTTAAAAAATCCAGGGAATATGTTCTGCAAATGTTTGAAAAGCAGTTTATTGAAGAAAAACTTTCCACCCACCGCGGCAATGTAACCGCCGCCTCTGAAGAGTCGGATATGACAAGACAAAACTTTCAGCGAATGATGAAAAAATACGATATTAAATCCGGGAATTTTAAATAATACATCTTTAATATCATTTAGATCTTCCTGATTTGTTACCCTGAATCTGATGCATTCAGCTATATTTTATACTGCAAAATAATTCGCTGCGGCTGCCAAATTTTATTTTACACTGTCCAGGTTTCCAACCCATAAAAAATCTGAAAATCGCTCAATTAATAAGCTTTCTTAACAAAAAAAGGAGGCATATGATTGGTATATAAATTGGTTTCAGCAGAAATAAATGTTCGGCATCTTTTAATGAAAAAAAAACCTCTGATATTGGTAATTGATAGTGATAAGAATATTCTATGGGCATTTAAGAATTTTTTGAGTAAAAATAAAATAGATATGGTAGGCAAACGTACGATTGAAGAGGGGCTGAAAATATTACAGGGAAATAACTTTAACCTGATTATTACTGATTTAAGGGCAGACCTTAAAGCAGGAATAAATTTTATACAGGAAGCAAAGAAGATAGCTGATAACATACCAATAATAACAACCACAAGTTACCCTGATATTATCAATGCCAGGATGTTAAAAAAATACGGAATAGATTATCTGTTTATCAAACCACCGGATATAAGAAATCTGCAGGCTGCGGTAACAAACTGTTTAAAATCAGAAGTAAGAAATGAATCTAAAAATAAAATTACTCATTAATCAGGAGAAACACATGTATTCCAGGATTTCTATTTTTTGTAAAGGGAGGAACATTGAAGGTTTATCAAAAACACTTTTTACGATAATAGTTTCAGTTATGATTATATTCATATTCAGCACTAAAACCTTTGCAATTCCAAGCTTTGCACGACAGACAAACCTTTCTTGTAATTATTGTCATTACGCATTTCCAACACTTACATCTTTCGGAAGACTTTTCAAATTAAATGGTTATACTATGACAAATATTGAAACCATTAATGCAGTTTCATCTGATAGTGAACGAACAACTCTCAAACTATTAAGCACATACTCTTTTTCTTCGATGGTAAAAGCATCTTACACTTCCATAAGCAAAGCCACAACCGGCACTGACAACGACTTCGTTCAGGCACCTGAAGAAATAAGTCTTTTCCTTTCAGGAGAGATAACCCCCAATATGGGTGCATTTGTCCAGACAACTTATGGCTTAAGTGATGGAACAATCGGTCTGGATATGCTGGACGTCAGATATGCTGATCATACTAAAATAGGATCAAATGAATTAATTTATGGATTAACATTAAACAATATTCCAACCACCCAGGATGTGTGGAATTCTACAACTGTCTGGGGATTTCCATATTCCGGTTCTGAACCGGCACCCGCTCCGACAGCCTCAACAATGTTAGATTCCCCACCTGAAGGTGTTGCAGGACTGGGAGCTTATATGCTATATAATAAGCTAATTTATGCGGAAGTTTCAGTCTACCATTCTTCGCCGGCAGGTGTTTCATATCCGCCGGACAACAGCTGGGAGAATAATATTAAAGGAGTGGCTCCCTATTGGAGACTTGCAATTCAGCATCAATGGAAGGATCAATATGCTGAAGTCGGCACATTCGGCATGTCAGCAAGCTTCTATCCTTCAGGAATAGAAGGATTAACGAATAAAAACACGGACTACGGTTTTGACGGTCAGTATGAAAAAAATATTGAAAACGGCAGCTCTTTAATATTTCATGCCGCATATACAACAGAAAAACAAAACCTGGAGGCTGCATTTAATTCAGAAGAAGCAGCAAATAATTCAAACACGCTCAATTCCTTCAGAACCGATCTGACTTATAATTTTCCGGAGTTTGTTTCATTAACTGCGGGTTATTTTTCAACTTCCGGCAGCACCGATATGCTGCTTTATGCTCCGGGGGAAGTCAGCGGCAGCAATAACGGTGAGCCAAACAGCAGCGGTGAAATTTTACAGTTTACTTTTATACCGTGGATGAATACACAGTTTGCAATTCAATACAAAATCTACGGCAAATTTAACGGCGGAAGCAGTGATTATGATGGTTCCGGGAGAAACGCTTCCGACAATAATACCCTGTATGTATCAGCGTGGCTGGTATATTAATTCATTTGTTATTTTCCCGTCTGTAGAGTTGGGAAAAATAATTCTTATAATTAGAAACAATGTGCGCAATTTAAATATATACAAGTGTAATAAAATAATCGGAGTTAGCAATGAAAATAAATTCAATAATAATGTTGGTTTTATTTCTTTCTATTGTGATCTTTTTTGGATTTCATTCAAATAGCATCACAGTATTCCAGCAAAAACCAAATTTAAAGGACAAGGGTATTGGTCCGATTAAAGAAGTTAAGCTTGGCCCGATTGACCAGAAACTGGCTGAGAAAGGAAGCAATTTATTTGATTCAAAATGTTCTCCCTGTCATAATCTTGATGATGTAAATCTTGCTCCTCCTCTGCGCGGTATTACAAAGGTATTGTCACCGGAATTCATAATGAATTATTTAATGAACACCACCGAAATGCAGAAGAAAGATCCTTATGTTCAAAAACTTATTCAGGACTGGAAGACTGTACCGATTATGAAGGACCAGCAGTTAAAGGAAAAAGATGCCAGGGCAGTGCTGGAATATCTGAGGACAGTTGAAAACCCGGAATGAGCTATTTGTAATTAATATCTTCCTGTGCTTTTATTAAACATTCTATTATCCCTCAGGTAAAGATTTTGATAAATAAACTGAACATATGTTCATGAAGAAAAAAATAATCTTTATTATAACATTCCTGATTTTCTGTATAGCCGGATTTTATATTATCAATGCAAACTCAGGAAAAAATATAGAATCTGTCCCGGTATCTTTCAGTCATTATGTACATACCAAACAGCATAAGATAAAATGTCTTAATTGTCATCGTAACGTTACAAAAGAAGTACGCGCCGGGATTCCCAACATTGAAATGTGCAGCCTGTGTCATTCAAAAATAATCAATCCTTCCTCTGAGAAAGAAAAGCAGGTCTACAACTTTGTAAAGAATAATAAACCAATTCCCTGGCAATATTATTATACCGTACCTGATTATGTATATTTTTCTCATCAAAGACATGTAAAAATCGGAAAACTGGACTGCGTCCTTTGTCATGGTGATATGACAGAGCAGACTTCACCCGTACTTAAAAAATTTACACCCATAAAAATGCAATTTTGTTTTGACTGCCATAAAGAAAGAAATATTACCACTGAATGCGGAAATTGTCATCATTAACAGGGAAAAAATCAGAAAAAATGAGTGTGACTTAAGGAGAATTTTCTGAATGGAAATTAACAGAAGAGATTTTGTAAAACTTATTGGAACATCACTGGCCGGGTTAGCAATAGGCAGTGGAGTCGGTGCAATAGTGAAAATCCCCGAAAGCATGTCGCCCTTGCTTTATTCCGGTCCGAGAGTTGAAACGTGGACACTTACTTCATGTTCAAAATGTCCCGGCGGCTGTAGTTTAAAAGTCAGGCTGATAGACAAATTCCCTATTCAGGCATTCGGCAACCCCCTTTCGCCTGTAAATGATGGCGGTATTTGTTCTATGGGTCTTGCTTCCATTTCCGATTTATATCATCCCTCCAGGATAACTGGTCCTCTTAAAAAAGTTAACGATAAATTTGTTCCAATTACTTACGGAGAAGCCTATGGAATACTACTGGATAATCTAAAGAGTATAACGAAAGAAAATAAACAGAATGATATTTTTATAATTGCACAAACCGAATCAAGAATAAGAGCAGATATATTAAAGAATTTTTCCGAAGTAACAGGCATAAATAACTTAATTATTGATAATTACCATCGTAACAGTATAGCTCCGTATAATGATATTGCTGCCGAATCGCCCGATTTTATTGATTTTGAAAATTGCGACTATCTTTTAACTTTTGGTACCCAGCTTACGGAGATCTCCCCCAACCCGCTTTACTTTGCAAGAAAGCTGAATGAGTTCAGAGATAAGGGATTTCAGATCACAAACGCCGGGTCAAAATTAATTTCCTCCAGCTCTATATTAGATGAATGGATTCCAGTGCAGCCTTCAGCATTCGGAGATTTGGCATTAGGAATTGCCTATGTTTTATTAAAGGATGGGCAATATGATAAAAATGCCGAAACACTTATAACGGACTTTAATTCAATTAAGAAATATATTTTAGATAATTATTACCCTGATAATGTTGAAAAATCAACTGGAGTTCCGGCAGACACAATTTTAGAAACCGGCAGAAAGTTTGAAAAAGCTTCCGCCCCGGCAGCATATTTTGATGAATCAATTCTTTATACTTCAAATGGAACTGAGAATGCTTATGCAATTATCACACTTAACGCTCTGAAAGGTTTTAACGGGTATGGAAAAATAAAGGATGAATTTTATTCCAAAATAATTAATGACAATGCGGTATCTGAAAATATAACTTTCAGTACTTTTAAAAAACGGCTTACAGATAAAAACGATATTAAAACTCTGATTATTTCCGGCAGTAATTTCATATTTAATAATACTGACCAGGAAACATTGAAGAAACAAATCAGTTCTATTCCTTTTATAGTAAGCTTTTCTCCTTTTATCGATGAATCATCAATCTTTGCTCATCTGATTATTCCTGATCATAATGAACTTGAAAAACTTGATTTACATTTTGATGAGTCAATCGGGGAAAGTGTTATTACAGTTCAACAACCTGTTGTTGAACCGTTTTACAAAACGATAGATACAGGCGATGTATTCATCTCATTAATTAAAGATCTTAAACCCGAATCGAAATTTTTATTCGGCAGTATTACTGATTATCTTAAATCAATAGCAGATAAATTATATAAAAATGGCGACGGCACCCTGATGAGTCAGAATAAATTTACAGAAATTGAAAAAGGACTAAGAAAAATCGGCTGGAAAACTGATCAATACGGAAGCTTTGATGATTTCTGGGATAGTCTTCTCGAATACGGAGGATGGTGGAATCCGTTTGGGGAAAGAAAATCTTATTCGCCAAAAATTAATTTATCGGGCAGACTTTCAACCCGGAACATTGCCGGTAATACATTAGACAGGACCGCATCAAAAAATAATTATTACCTGAATATTTTCAGAAAAAATCTTGATTATAAAGGAAGTATGAGTCTTTTCCCTGTTCTGGTTGAGCAGTTTGGACATAACTGGTCGATCTTTTACGAATTATGGATGGAGATTAATCCCGAAACAGCCCGGAGCCATTCACTTCGTGATAGAAGCAAAGTGTTTATTAAAACAGTCAAAGGAAAATTTCCCGCAGTGGTAATCTATAACCCTGCAGTAATGCCTGGCAATTTAGATGTTCCATTCGGTTTAGGACATAATATCTCAGGTGATAATTCAGGAATAAATCCTTTAGTGTTTACCGATAATATTTTTGATAAAGTGTCCGGGAAACCCTCATTTACTGAAACAACCGCTGAAATTGAACCTGTTTCAGGTAACTCATTCTTTTCTGCAAACACATTAAATTAAAAATCAGAAATTTCCTGGAGTACAATAAGGAGTATATATGGCTAGATATGGGATGGTAATAGATCTCAACAAATGCAACCAATGCGGTGCCTGTGTTACCGCCTGTAAGCTGGAGAA
>DATICR010000336.1:0-4160 GCA_035456745.1 Ignavibacteriaceae bacterium | reverse complement strand
TCCTTTCTCCTTTAGAAGTCTTCCCATAAAAAGAGCATCCCGTTTGCCTCTGTTATTAAGCGGCCGCTCAAAATCATTTAAACCGGAATCTTTCCAGCTGGATTTAGCATGACGCACGAGATAGAGTTTTTTCACCAAGGCGGTTATGAAAGATTATTTTGAATTTCTGCAGCTAATTTTTTAAGGTTTATCAGGTTATTTGTCCGGATGTCCGAAAA
This sequence comes from Ignavibacteriaceae bacterium, assembly GCA_035456745.1. GTDB lineage: Bacteria > Bacteroidota > Ignavibacteria > Ignavibacteriales > Ignavibacteriaceae > DATFVA01. The sequence goes on along the minus strand of DATICR010000336.1, from coordinate 3,942 downwards.
TGTATTTTTTGCGTAATCAGTATAAAAAGGATTAGCTTCGATAAAACTGATATTTTCTAACAGCCAGTCATAATCACTGTAGCGTTTATTTATAGTCTTTTCCCATTCCATTCTTAGCTGCTTAATCTTATCATTCAGATTTTCACTTCCGATATATGCTATATCGGCATCGCAGAGAATCTCTTCAATCAAATTTTGAGGATTACGCGGAATCTTTGTTGAAAGTATTATCCTCTTTATGACAGCAATTCTGTCTGCCGGATAATTTTTTTTATTCAGATAATTCTCTGCAATAGCATTACTATGTTCTTCATGATTCACAATTGAATAAATATACCCGGTGTCATGAAACCATGCAGATATCAGGATTAACTCTTTATCATTCGGGGATAAGCTGTAATAATCAGCCATTCCTGATGCAGTCAGGGCTACATCTTTTGTATGCTGAAAGTCATGATATATAAATAACGGAGATAGCTTCAACTTAAATAAATTCTCTATATAAAGTGAAATATCCTCTATAAGCCTGTTCATTACTTCCCGTGTTTAATTCCGACTATATTAATATAATCAATCATAATAATTTTCAATATGATTTAACCGGTATCTACTGATTTTTTCATGAAAAGTTTTTGTCTCTTTGCACCCTGCTTAACCAAAATCACTCCGAGAATTATAATAACTGCTGCAACAATTATTGTTAAATTCATCGTCTCATTGAGAACAAGCCAGCCGAGAAAAAGAGCTATAACCGGGTTTATATATGCATAAGTGGCAACAAGTGAAAGCGGTAAATGCTCGATGGCATATATATATGAACCGTATCCGAAAATCGAACCGGCAATAATGAGATAAAAGATTGAAGCAATTCCTTCAGGGTGAAAAGAAACATATGAAGCTTCACCAAGAAATAATCCAAGAAAAGTCTGTGCAACTCCTGCGATGAGCATCTGGACGGCAGCCCCCATAAGCGGGTGGGCTCCAATCTTTTTATACTTGGAATAAACTGTTCCGAAAGACCAGGCTATAACTGCTCCCAGTATGCATAGCACTCCTGACAGATAAGAAGGATTTAAAAGATTTGACCAGTCCCCGTTAAAAATTAATATCACGCCGATTAGACCCACGATAAGTCCGGAAAGAGTAACCAGATTGATTTTTGGCCCTGAAGGAATTACAGCCTCCATCCCCACAACCCAGAATGGCACTGTTGTAATGAGCAAAGCAGCCAGTCCGCTGCCTATAAACTGTTCTCCCGTTACCACTAGTCCATTTCCGATACCGATTAAAGAGATACCAACAACAGCAATATGAATAAGATCATTTTTTGAAGGTAATTTTTTCCCTTTCAATCTGAGAATAAGTATAAAAATTATCCCTGCGATTATCCATCTGATTCCTGCAAATAGCATAGGAGGTATATGTTCAACTCCAATCCTGATTGCCAGATAAGTGGTTCCCCAGATTATACAAACCGCTATCCAGGCAAAGTAAGCTCTTAGATTTTTCGAATCCATAATTGATAATGAAATACTTTAAATTTTTAATATCTGAAAAATGAGGATAAAAATACGACTTTTATAATTAAGACATACTAAAAAAATTGAGGATGAGATTTCGGCATTAAAAACAAATAATTTCATGGTATTCTTAATTCTTATCGCAGTCATAATCCGCAAAGTCTCTAAGACACAATGTGAGAACTAAAAAAATAAACTTCCTGTATTTATGTAAATATCAAATATATTTTCCGGGATGAAGGTTCAAAAAACAACTTCCGTAATCTCAATTACCTTTAAGGAAAAAACTTAGGGCTTCCGATGTAATTTTCCTACCACACTTATTCGAATTCTTTCTACTTGATTCGATTTTAAATTTATTATAGTAAGCCCCTTGGTCTAAGCGCATTCAGTGCGCATTTAGTGTGTATTTAGTGCGGAATTAGATAATAGTTAGGAAATAAAAGACATCTGATAATTTTTGAATTTTTTCACAAAATAGGATCCTCATTCATATAATGTTTTAATAGTTATCCTTTACGAAGATTTGGAAATACTTTTAAAATTATATTACTACAATAATTTGACCTCTAGGAGATCCGCCATGGCATCTTCATAAAGGATTAGATTATTGCAGAAAAATTAAAGAGTGGATTTCGGCATCCTAGTAGAGGATGAATTATTAATATTATATACTTTTGGAGTACTCACGGCAAAAATAGAATCCGGATGTTTTTGATAGTTTAGTCTTATTTATAAAAAAAGAGGGAAGAATAAATCCTGTCTCGTAATATGATAAATAATTCCTTATTTTTATTCCCAACTTAAAATACCTTTTTAGAGGAAAAATATGGCGGAAGAAATTATCGTACCTGTAGAACCGGAATTATCTCCAATTAAACAGGCAATCAAAGAAACAACTCAACCATTTATTGATCTAATTAAAGCACCAAGAGCCTTATGGGGTGTAATACTCGCTTATGCTATTGAAGGACTTTCATACTTTGGTATCCTGACGTATTTAGCAATTTACTTTTCTGATTTTGTTTTTAAAGGAGTTGCCCATCCCGATATATGGTCTCATGATATGGTTATGGTGCTGACTGCAGGAATCGCTATTTCAATGGTTGTGTTTGGTTTCATTCCTGATAAATACGGAGTCAGAAAAGCTTTAATTTTATCTTTTATTCTGCTTTTAATCGGACGGATAATTTTCTCTGCTGCCCCTACTTTAATGGGATTATCACCAAATGGTCTATGGTCGCTCCTGCATATAATTTCATTACTCGGTATTTTATTTATGCTTCTCGGGTATGGAATTTATCAACCTGCTGCTTATGCAGCGGTAAGACAATTTACCACTCCCAAAACTGCATCGATGGGTTATGCTATGCTTTACGCAGTAATGAACCTTGGCTCCTCCCTGGTTATGGGAGCATTTTTGCTGCGCGATGAGCAGTATTTAAACTTAGGAATAACCGGAACTTTCTGGGTTTTCACTGGATTAACTGTCATTTCACTTCTGACTACTATTTTCATACTTTCACGAAAAACTGTAGCTAGAGCCATTCAGGAAGCCAAAGTCGAAACTATTAAGCAGAATGAGAATGACCAGACTGCAAAAGTTGAATCTAGCCGGAATGAAGAAATAAAAAAGAATATTACTCTGAAGGATATACCTATTACTGCGTGGATAATAATGGCGGGATTATTGGTAGCAATTTATTTTCGTGCATCTGGTTCGGTAAGAATAATTTTAACAATAATAGTTCTATTAGTTCCTTTTATAATTTCTTTTCTGCCGGAAGTAAAAAAACAAAAAACCCTCAGCTGGATTGTCAGCCATCCACTTGCTAATCCCAAATTCTTTTTCTTTATTTTTGCTCTGATGCCGGTGCAAACTCTTTTTACTTATAATTGGCTTATTCTTCCTCAATATATTTCAAGAGCCTATGAAGGCTGGATAGGTAATCAATTTGAGATTGCTTCAAATTTTAATCCCATTCTGATCTTTATACTGGTTCCATTAATTACAGCCGCTACCGCCAAGAGAAATGTTTACAATATGATGGTTTGGGGAACACTGGTTATGGGATCTTCAGCATTTATATTAGCACTTGGTCCAACCTTTACTAACTTATTAATGTATCTTTTATTGATGTCTGTTGGTGAGGCTATGTGGTCTGCAAGATTTTTACAATATGCTACTGAAATAGCTCCTGAAGGAAAAGCCGGACTATATCAGGGGGTTGCTCAATTACCCTGGTTCCTGACTAAATTCTTAGTGCCATTACTTTATTCAGGACAAATGATGGAATTATATTGCCCTGAGGGCGGTGCTAAAAATACAAGTACGATGTGGCTAATATTTGGATTTATTGCTATTACAACGCCAATAATGTTATGGGCAGCCAGAAGATGGATGATTAAAGGATTTAGAACT
>DATICR010000335.1:0-3510 GCA_035456745.1 Ignavibacteriaceae bacterium | reverse complement strand
TAACTTTAAAACTTTATTCTTTTGACTTTTCACCCGGCAGCATTGACGGGTTATCTTTTATCTTTTTTCAAATTAAGCCTTTTTAAAAAATTAATTTCGTCCCTTTATTCTTAACCGATTTCCTGATTCCTTCTTTGTAATATAGATGCAATATACCAGCATAATAATGCCCAGCTTATTCCTGCGACCCATCCGGCAAGTACATCCGTAGGATAATGTACTCCTATATAAATGCGACTGATCCCTATTAAAAATGTTAATAATAATGCGATAGAAATTATATAGATTTTTGCTTTACGGTTCTTCTCAAGTTTTGATAGTAAAGTCGCCTGGGTTAAATAAACAATTGCAGACATCATTGAATGACCACTTGGGAAACTGAGTGATTTTTCTTCAAGAAGATGGGTCACCACAGTCGGTCTGGTTCTGCCAATAAATTCTTTTAGACCCCACACAAGAAGAGCACCACCGATAGTTGCGATTAAAACTAACCATAGCCAGTAATATTTTTTCTGTAGCAACAAATAACCTGTTACGATAATTGTAAATAATACTAAAACTGTACCGCTTCCAAGTGATGTGATGTCCTCCATGGCTTGCGTAAGCCAGTCGGGGAATGCCGGCCGGGAAAGATCATTTGGCTCTCTCAGAGATTTAAGAATATCATTATCAAAATGTTGTGTTTCACCTTCAACAACTTCATTCGCTATTGAGACAAAAATAAGCAGTCCTACCACAACAGACAGGAAAATGAATAGTAACTTTATCTCTGCGAGCCCGGATCTTTGAATAAATTTATTGAATCCTTTCCGCATCATTTATCCCGGAATTTTTATAACTTTAATTTACAAAAGAATAATATGTGAAAGATATATGAAACAATCCCAATCCTCAAATGATTTTACCCGTTCGAATATATTCAAACCTGATAAAACTCCGTTTAAGACAAAGCTCGACATTGCGAAGGACTGGCTTCCGAGATATACCGGAACAGAGGTAAATGAATTTGGCGATTATATGCTGCTTACTAATTTCGATAATTATATTAATTCTTTTGCCCGGCAATTTAATTGTGAAATAAGGGGTCTTGGGATGCCGATGCAGACGGCAACTAATTCAAACGGACTGACAATTATCAACTTTGGAATGGGTTCGGCTAATGCAGCCACTATTATGGATCTTCTCGTTGCACGTAGTCCGAAAGGAGTGTTATTTCTTGGTAAATGCGGTGGTTTAAAACGTTCAACAGAAATAGGGCACTTCATTCTTCCAATTGCTGCAATCAGAGGCGAAGGAACAAGTGATGATTATATGCCCCGGGAGGTCCCTGCACTTCCATCTTTTAAGTTGCATAAATTTGTTTCGGAAAAACTGATTTCACATAACATTGAATATAGAACAGGAGTTATTTACACAACTAATAGAAGAGTTTGGGAATGGGATACATCTTTTAAAAGTTATTTGAAAAAATTGTCTACCATTGGTATCGATATGGAAACGGCAACTCTTTTTATAGTCGGATTGGTGAACCAGATACCCAGGGGTGCTCTGCTGCTGGTATCCGATATGCCAATGGTTCCGGAGGGAGTTAAAACTACTGAATCGGACAGAATGGTTACAGTAAGATTTTCAGAGCTTCACCTTCAGTTGGGAATTGAAGCAATGACCGAAATAGGTGAAAAGGGTGAACAAATTAAGCATTTCAAATATTAACTAAGTTTCTTATCTATATATAATGGATTTTAAATAACCGGAGAGATAATGAAAAAACATACACTGTTTTTTTCGATAGGGCTGATATTAGTATTTTTTCTGGCTTCCTGTTCAAAGGAAAATAAGACAAAAGGTAAATTTTCCTTCGAACCTGAAAAACCAAAACCAGGCGATTCAATAACTGTACTATATAATCCGGATAGTACCGGCTTAAAGAATGCCTCTGCTGTTGACATAATGGTATATTCTTACAGCACTGATCTTGATCAAACTCAACAGATTGTCATGCAAAAAACCGCCGACGGATGGTCAGCTAAATTCTTAGCACCCAATTCCGCAAAGGGAGTTCTGGTGAAGTTTAAGAACAATGATGATATTGACAACAATAAGAAGATTGGCTATTTCATAAAGATGTATGATACTAATGGGAATATTCTTCCCGGAAGTTACGCCGGTTATGCTGCAGCAATTTACTCCTGGGGAAGTTATTATCTTGATATGGAGAGAAATTTTGATTCCTCTTCATATTATTTTAAAAAGGAATTTGTAAAGAACCCTGATTTAAAATATAAATACCTCGATCCTTTTCTTGGAGTAGAAACAAAACTGAATAAGGATAATGCTGCTTCAATAATTATTCGTGAATTGTCACCATTTCAACATGAAGCAAAAACCCAGGAAGATTTTACAGTCCTTGCACGATGGTATGAAAAAGCTGAAATGCCTCTTAAAGCCGCTGCCTATAAAAAGATTCTTGAAGAGAAATATCCGAATAGTGATTATGTTCAGAATGAAAAATTTCAGGAATTTTATAATGAATCAAACCTTAATAAAAAGCTCGGATTATTGGAAGAGTTTGAGAAGATTTACCCTCAAAGCAAATACCTGACTGATTTTTATGATGTTATGGCTATAAATTATCTTGATAAAAAACAGTACCTGAAGCTAAAGGATTTCTTTGCAAATAATGTAAGTAAACCAAGCACTTACAGATTCTACTCAATTTCGACTAAGATGCTGGATAATAATCAATTTCCTGAAATTGCACTAAAAATTGCCCGCCTTGGTGTTGACAGAGCCAGAGCGGAGATAAATAATCCAACCGATAAAAAACCTGACTATCAGAGTGCACAGGAGTGGAAAGAAGATAAACAAAATATGCTTGGTGAAAATCTTTATGCATATTCCGAGGCATTATTTAAACTTGGAAAATCTAAAGAAGCTGAGGCACCGTCAAAGGAAGCTGTGGAATTAACGAAAGGAAAAGAGGCGGCTGTCAATCAGCTGCATGCAGATGTGCTGGCAGCAAACGGAGAATACGATGCTGCAACTAAGGAAATTGAAAATTATATAAAAAATGGAACCGCTACTCCTGAAATGAAATCTTTGCTTAAAGATATTTATGTGAAAAAGAATGGCTCTTCCGCCGGGTTTAATTCATATATCGCTCAATTTGAATCAGTAGCTAAACAACTTCTTGTGGCAAAGCTTGAGAAACAAATTATCAAACAGACGGCACCCGGCTTTTCACTTACAGATCTAGACGGGAGAAAAGTTTCCCTGGCATCTTTAAAAGGAAAAACAGTTATTATTGATTTTTGGGCTACCTGGTGTGGTCCCTGCAAATCATCATTTCCCGGTATGCAGAAAGCTGTTGAACTGTATAAAGATAATAAGGATGTTCAATTTTTATTTATAAATTCATGGGAAAATGTTGAAGATAAACGTGAAAATGCACAGGACTTCATACAGGAAAAGAATTATCCCTTTCGCGTCCTGCTTGATCTCGACAATAAA
>DATICR010000334.1:0-3957 GCA_035456745.1 Ignavibacteriaceae bacterium | reverse complement strand
AAAGTTCTGAACCAGATGGCTAATCCGGTTTTTGTTGTTTGCGATACTATGAATTACTGGATTGAAGGAAAAAAAGACGAACTGCTGGAAGTTCTTAAACGGGCAAATGTGCTGATTATAAATGACTCGGAGGCACGACTGCTTGCACAGGAACCAAACCTCATAAAGGCTTCAAAGATGATAAGAGGAATGGGACCTGAAATTCTGATTATAAAAAAAGGTGAACACGGAGCACTCCTCTTCATGGATGAAATTGTATTTTCAGCCCCTGCTTATCCGCTTGAAATGATATATGATCCAACCGGCGCCGGTGACACATTCGCAGGAGGATTTATAGGGTACCTGCATAAAACGAATGACCTGAGTGTGGAAAGTGTAAAATCTGCCGTGGTTTTTGGAAGTACTCTTGCTTCATTCTGTGTTGAAAAATTCAGTGTAAATGGTTTGCTTGATTTAAATTATTTGCGTATTCACGACAGATATAGGGAATTCTATAACTTAACCAGGTTCGATGAAAAAGACTGATTATTTTTCCCTGAAGTTTGAGAACGATAAATTTATTTTTTTGGATCAGACCGGTCTTCCTTTCAAAGAGCAATACGTTGAGACAGACAGCTATGAAAGAATAGCGGAGGCAATAGAAAAACTTGAAATAAGAGGTGCACCTGCTATCGGAATTGCTGCTGCTTATGCTCTTGCATTATCCGTTAAAAATATTTCGGCAGCGGATCTTAAAAATAATTTTGACTCCGCATATAAAAGACTGGGGAAAACAAGACCTACTGCCGTAAATCTTTTTATGGCTCTTGAAGAAATTAAGAAGACCTTCGATGCTGTGCAGAAAACGGATGATGTTTATAATAAGCTTTTAAATAAAGCTGTTCAGATACATAATGATGATATTGAAAGATGCAGGAGGATAGGCCTGAATGGATTACAAATTTTTCGCCGGAAATCAAATATTCTAACTCATTGTAATACAGGAAAACTAGCAACCGGAGGTGATGGGACTGCATTTAATGTCATAAAAACCGCGTTCGAAAGAGGATTGGTCAATTATGTTTATGCTGATGAAACGAGACCCCTGCTTCAGGGACTGAGACTTACAGCTTTCGAGCTTGAAAAGAATGGAATCCCGTTTTCTGTCCTGAATGATTCATCTGCCTCTTCTTTGTTAAACACCGGTAAGGTTGATTTTGTTATAACTGGTGCAGACCGTATCGCATTAAATGGCGACACAGCGAATAAAATCGGTACTTATAACCTCGCAGTTAGTTGTGCTTATCACGATATCCCATTTTATATTGCCGCACCTACAACTACTATTGATAGAAAAATTGCGACGGGCGATGAAATAATTATAGAATTCCGGGATAAAAATGAAATTACCAGCCCAAACGGAATTGAACTTTCACCGGGTATAGCCGAAGCATATACTCCTGCGTTCGATGTTACTCCATCTCACTTAATCTCAGGAATAGTCACAGAAGAAGGCGTTTTTACTTTTCCTTATAACTTTTTGATATGAGTGAAATCCTGAAAACGGAGGCTGTGGTCTTAAATAAAATAAACTACGGCGACACAAGTATAATAGCTTCCCTCTATACTAAAGATTATGGGAAACTTTCCGGGATCATAAAAGGCGGAAGGAGTCCTAAATCCAAAATGGGCTCTGCTGTCGATCCTTTAAATCATCTTGAAATTATTTTATATAAGAAAGATAGCCGGGATATTCAGTTGATATCGGCTGCATCAATTGTTTCGCATTATTCAGGTATCAAGGATGATTTCGAAAAATTGCAGTATGCCCTTGCAATCCTTGAACTGCTGAAAAAATTAACTCCCGAACATGAAAGTAATCTGAGGTTGTTTACCGGTACGGTAAGAATCTTATCCCTGATGGAAACATCTAATGAGCAACCTTTGGTTACATTTGGCAGATACTATATGTTTTTCCTTGGTGAAATAGGATATGAACCTCAGTTTGAGAAATGTGTTTCTTGCGGTAAATCAAACTTAGCAAATGAAAATTTGGCTTATAGTTATGAATTAGGTATTTTTTGTTCCGTGTGCGGCCGGGATAAACCTTTTGCTTTTTCATTTAATATGGAACTTTTTGAGTACCTTCTGTGTCTAAAAAATAATAAAAAAGCAGAAAAATTTAATTTAGCAACTAAAGAAAAGGCCGTTAGTTTTCTTGAAAATTTCACCAGGCATCATATTCCGGATTTCAAAGGTTTACAGTCAATTCAATTATTTAAATGAGGCGATATCGGTTATTTGATACAGATGCAGCGATGCAGTCTAATATTAATAATAAATGAATTTTATTCGGAGGAATAGAACATGAGATCTAAAAGGTTATTTGGTGCATTTGCTTTAGTGTTTGCCGGAATTTTATTCGGAGCCCTTCTTGTTTCCGGATTTGGATTGGTCAGACCTGGTCTCGCAGATATAAATCTGGGAGCGAGCAATCCCCCTGTAAACCTTGACGCTGATGCAACTTCGTTTAGCAAGGCCTTTATTGAGACGGCAAGCAAAGTTACACCTACCATTGTACAAATTACTGTCGTTTCCCAGGCAGAGAATCCGCATAATGATTTTTTCTTTTTCCCTTTTAAAGATATGCCCCAGGAGGAAAAAGGAACAGGCAGTGGAATTATAATTTCTGATGATGGTTATATTCTTACAAATAATCACGTCGTAGAAAATGCAAATCAAGTAACAGTCGGTTTATCTGACAAAAGAACTTTTGACGCAAAAGTAGTAGGAACTGATCCTCTTACTGACCTTGCGGTAATTAAAATTGACGCTAATAATCTCCCGGTTGCCTATTTGGGTGATTCGGATAATCTTAAGGTTGGTCAGTGGGTTATGGCAATAGGTAATCCTTTGTCACTTTCTTCTACTGTTACTGCCGGTATCGTAAGTGCAATCGGTAGAGGCCAGTTGGGATTAATAAAAAATAGTTACGGGGTTGAGAACTTTATACAGACTGATGCTGCCATTAATCCGGGTAACAGCGGCGGCGCACTTGTTGATTTATCTGGTGCTGTAATTGGAGTTAACTCAGCTATTGCAGCAGGAAGAACGGGAACATACATCGGATACGGATTTGCTATTCCTATTAATATGGCTAAATCTGTCGCAAAGGATCTTATTGCACACGGCAAAATTAGTCGCGGTTATATAGGAATCAACATTGGTGAAGTTGATAATGCTATGGCAAAGGCCCTTGGTATGAGTAAACCCGAAGGTGTAATTGTTCAGGGCCTTGTTAAAGGCGGATCAGCTTCTAATGCAGATATTAAACCTGGCGATGTTATACTAAAGGTGGATGGAAAGGAAACAAATGAACCTAATGCGCTTCAGAGTTATATAGCAGGCAAGAGCGCAGGTTCAACTGTGGATTTGACTATATTTCGGGATGGTAAGGAAATTGAGAGAAAAGTTACTCTGAAAGCAAGGGAAACCGAGGATACTGGTGAGCCGGTCGTTAATAAGGAAAATAATGATTCCGAATCAAAAGATAACAATTCTTCTGCATCTTTTGATAATCTCGGGATAACTGTAAGAAATATTACTTCAGATGAAAAAAGTTCTTATGATGTCGACCATGGCATAATGATAACTGAAGTTAAACCGTATAGTAAAGCTGAAGATCAAAGATTGTTTCAGGGATTGATAGTTCTGGAAGTTAATAAAAAGAATATCAATTCTGTTCAGGATTTCAAAAAGATGGTTGACGATAATAAAGGGAAGTCGGTAATGATGAGAGTGGCTGATTCCCAGAGTACTCAGAGGTTCGTTGCCCTTGAAATTCCCGAATAAATTTCGGTTAATTTTTAGATAACGTCCCGATTTTATCGGGACGTTTTTTTTTATATTACCATCCTGTAAATTTAAGAGGATATAAAATGTTACGGTTTCTTACTGCCGGGGAATCTCATGGTAAAG
>DATICR010000333.1:0-7082 GCA_035456745.1 Ignavibacteriaceae bacterium | reverse complement strand
TAGCATAATCATCTACTTCACGAACCTGTTGTGTTGAAAATAAGGGTATCATTATTTTTCCTAAAATAATATTGCAGGTTTGATACTGCTAAACTTTAAAACTGTCAGATAAATTACAACATCTTTCAGGTTTTATGAAAGGAATGATGAAATCATTCCTATGATTGTCCCCGGTGCAATGCCCAGAACAATAACCAGAAGAACAGAAATTATTACAGCCAGAAGCCCTGTATTTGTTTGAGAACAGGAGATTTCCTGTTCAGCATCTCTGAAATACATCAGGACTACAATCCTCAGGTAAAAATAAACGCTTATAACACTTGAAACGACACCAATAATTGCCAACCACGTCAGACCTGATTCAATCGCAGATATAAAAACATAATATTTACCAAAGAAACCGGCAAATGGTGGAATCCCCGCAAGTGAAAACATAATAATAGATAGGAAAGCAGCAAGCAATGGTCTCCGCGACCCAAGCCCGGCATACGAATGAATCGAAAGATTAGCTTCATCTTCGCCTTCAATAATGGACACGATGCCGAATGCACCAAGGTTCATGAACGTATATGCTGTCAGATAAAAGATGATTCCCGCAATTCCATCAAAATTACCCGCAGCAAAACCAATTAACATATATCCAGCGTGAGCAATTGAGGAATAAGCGAGCATCCTTTTAATATTATCCTGAGTGATGGCAACAATGCTGCCGAATAACATTGAAAGAACGGAAATTACCGCAAGGTATGGAGTGAAAATATGTCCGGTTGCAGAGCTAAACACTGTGCCGAGAGTTACTATAATTGCACTGAAAGCAGCTGCTTTACCGCCCGTTGAAAATAATCCGGAAATCGTTGTTGCGGCCCCTTCATAAACATCCGGAACCCACATATGAAACGGAAAGGCGGCAATTTTAAATGAAAATCCAATTAAGAAAAGTAATATACCTGTGATGAACAGAAAATTTCCGGAAAGCTGTGGGAACCTGGATACAAGGCCATCAATCGAAGTTGTTCCAGCGGTACCATAAATCAATGCAATCCCATAAACAGTAAATCCTGTGGCAAATGCTCCGAGCAGAAAATACTTTAATGATGCTTCATTAGCGGAAAATCTCTTTCGGTTTAATCCTGCAAGAGCATAAAAACTGATTGACATCAATTCCAGTCCGAGAAAAATTGTAAACAAATCTTTTGCACCTGCCATCAGCATCATTCCGAGGACCGAACACTGCACGAGCAGGTAAAATTCTCCGTAATATGCTCCATACTTTTTAAGGTAATCCATAGAAAGCAGGCAAACGAGTGCCGCACCAAATGTAAATATGAAATAAAAAATGTTAACCGTACCTCCGGTAGCAAGCATATTCTGCATAACGACAGAAACTGAATTTACAGTAGCAAGAGAATACAAGGCGGCTGCAAGAAAAGCTATTACCGAAATCCAACTGATTAATGTTTCGCTTTCCTTCTTAAACATCTCAATAATCAGAGAAATAAGGATGCCCGCACCAATTATAACCAGCGGTAAAATATTGTAGAATTCCTGAATATTAGTAAGCATAATTTATTCTATAAATATAATGTCTTCGTCAGTTTCTTCTATAGTTACCTGGTGTTTATCTTTCAGGTAAATTGCAATTTTTTTATGATTATCGAAATCAAAAATGTCCTTCCCCTTTTCTACCAGAACCATTTTAATGGCTTCGTACTTTGAAACGGAATCTTTAAGGTGTTTATATTCTTTAAAATAAATGTCGGTATAATTTTCATTTTCAGAAATATAAATATGTTTAGATGATGGAGAAAAATCCGTTATAATATCATCATTAACAATTATTTTGAGAAAAATTCCCTGGAAAGGAAGAATGAGTCTGTTGTTATAATACAGTCCCGTTGGCTTGCTTGTTAATATCTGATTCAATGTTGTCATATCTGCATCCTTCAATGAAAAAACATAAGGTAAATTATTAAGAACAACGGTATAAGTATTGGTATTGAATATTTTATCATATATGTAAAGAAACTCGGCATTTCAATTCCGGCCCGTTCACAAATGGATTTCACCATAAAATTAGGCCCATTACCAATATATGTCATGGAACCAAAAAATACTGCAGAGACAGAGATTGCCCTAAGGTAAATTATATCCTGTGAAACAAATTCCTTAACATGAGCATGCAGATTTATATCCAAACCATATTTTCCCATGGCAGCACTCAGAAAATTTAAGTAAGTCGGCGTATTATCAAGGAATGAGGATAATCCGCCAGTAGCCCAGTAAAATGTTCCTGCATTTAATATATCCCGGTTAATCCTTGCTTCTTCGGCGATAAGTTCAAGAGCAGGAATCATCGTTAAAAATATTCCAATAAAAAGATAGGCAACTTCTTTAATGGGTTCGAAATCAAATTCATTATCTCTGAGAATTTCTTTATCGGCCTGTTTATAAGAAAGATAAACCACAGCAAACATTATTATTTCTCTTATTCCAAACGGGATCGGATATAAATCAGGAATCCACGGAAAAATTCCGGGATCAAGAAATACAGATAAAATGATTACAGCAAGGTAAACGAGATTCCTATATCCTTTAAATTGGAAGTTACCGCTGTATTCAGCTTCGACCTGTTTATCATTTCCTTTATTATTAAACCAGTCAAATACAAAGAAGACCGCAAGGATTAGAATTATAACGGGTATCCAGATAAACCAGACATTTTCAATAACCCAGAAAAAGGGTACGCCTCTTAAAAATCCGATAAATAAAGGCGGATCACCAACAGGGGTTAAAGCTCCGCCGATATTGCTTACTATAAAAATGAAAAAAATGACGTGATAAGCCTTAATCCTGTCCTTATTCATTTTTATAAAAGGTCTTATAAGAAGCATCGACGCACCGGTTGTGCCAATAACATTGGATATTACCGCCCCAAACAATAAAAAAAGAACATTGACAAAAGGTGTTGCTTTTCGATCGACCTTAATAAAGATGCCGCCCGAAGCAACAAATAATGAACTCAGTAAAGCCATAAAGGATATGTATTCCGAAAAGGTATGCAGAATATTATCGTACTGATTCAGAAAAATCAGATAATAAGCCACAGTAACTAATCCAAGCAAAAATGCAATCTTCGGATATTGCCTCTCCCAGAAGTGCTTATAAAACAACGGGCCCGTAGCTATCATCAGAAGAAGCAGGATAAACGGAATAACCATATAAGGGGTCGGAAGAGCTTTCTCATTAATAGTTGCCAGGCTATTCTGCACTGCTGGAGCAGCTGTTAGATTATTACAGTAAAAAAAGAACGAAAATATTACGGATATAATTATCCTGTCATATTTCATACATTTTCCTATTTAATACTTGCCTGTGCTGGGACATAAACCTGCTCAATAATTTTCGATGCAGTCTTTTCTGATACTTTAAGAAAAGTACTCGGGTAAATTCCTATCCAGACAATAAATATGAAAATTGGAATAAGTACAATCATTTCTCTTTTATTCATATCAGACAAAGATCTCATATTCGGATTTTTAACTTCCCCGAATGCTATTCTCTGGTACATCCATAATAAATATACTGCAGCAAAAATTACTCCCGTAGCTGCGAAGATAGTGAACCACCAGCTGCCCAGTACAGGGGATTTAAAAGATCCTAACAGAATTAAAAACTCTCCAACAAAACCGTTCAATCCGGGTAATCCGATTGAAGACAAGGAAGCAAATAATAATGCAAACGCATAGAAAGGAACTATTTTAGCTATCCCTCCATATTCCGAAATCTCGCGTGTATGTGTCCTTTCATAAATTACTCCTACTAAAAGGAACAAAGCTCCTGTCGACAATCCGTGATTAACCATCTGAATTATTGCACCCTGTACAGCTTCCTGCGTCATTGCAAAAATTCCCAGCACGACAAAACCAAGGTGAGCAACCGAAGAATATGCCACAAGTTTTTTCATATCCTTCTGGACCATTGCCACCAGGGCGCCGTATATTATTCCGATCACTGCCAGAACTGAAATGTAAGGTGCAAAATTCATTGCAGCCTTTGGAAACAATGGCAGACAAAATCTCAGTAAGCCGTATGTCCCCATCTTCAGCAGAACTCCTGCAAGTATAACACTGCCAGCGGTAGGTGCCTGTACGTGTGCATCGGGAAGCCAGGTATGTAAAGGGAAAAGCGGTACTTTAATTGCAAAGCTGAATGCAAATGCTGCAAACATCCAGTTCTGGATATTTTCTTTTATAGTGGGACCAACTTTATAAAGTTCAGTTAAATCTGTAGTAAAATGTCCCAGAGGTGTAGATGCATAAACTGCAATCCAGATGATCGCGACCAGCATCAACAGGCTGCCGAGCATTGTATAAAGGAAGAATTTTACGGATGCATAAATTCTTTGTTCGCCTCCCCATATACCTATGATAAAATACATCGGAATAAGCATTGCTTCCCAGAAGATATAAAAAAGGAATAAATCCACCGAGACAAACACTCCAAGCATTCCGGCTTCAAGCATCAGCATAAAAAATGTAAACTCTTTGACCTTTTTCCTGATTGAAGACCAGCTCGAGAGCAACGTCAACGGAGTAAGGAAGGTGGTCAGCATCACCAGCAATAATGCCAGTCCGTCAATACCCACTTTATAACTGATATTCAGATTTTCAATCCATAGAAACTGATGGATAAACTGAAAATCAGGTTTCATCAAATCAAAATTCAGATATATTATAAGCGAAATAATAAATGCCAATGAAGAAACAATTAATCCAAACCATCTGACAGCATTTTCTCTTTCTTTTCCAAGGAACAAAAGAATTATTGCACCGATAGCTGGTGTAAATAGAAGATATGTTAGCAGATAACTGTTTTCCATAATTTATAAACTTAATATCACCCAAAATAATGCAATAACGATTCCAAGCATCATTACGACTGCATATACCTGGGCAACTCCTGTTTGTATTTTTCTGATTCTTGCAGATATAAAATTAATAATCGAAGCAGTACCATTTACCATTCCGTCAATGATCTTATTGTCGGTAAATTTCCATAATACAGATTCGGAACCATTAACAATAGGATTGACAACTGCCGCATCATAAATTTCATCGACAAAATATTTATTCCATAGAAGGTTATATAATCCTTTAAACCTTGCAGAGATCGATTCGGCAATTGCAGGTTTCTTCAGGTAAATATTTCTTGCCATCCAGATTCCACCAATGGCCAAAATGACGGAGACTGCCATCAGCAGAATTTCAGAGCCGGTGGAATGTGAACCATAAATTGCCAATCTTCTTTCGGCATTTTCAAAAACCGGAGCAAGCCATCCTTCAAACATATTTCCACCCTCTCCTGAAAACAATGCCGGTATACCGATAAACCCGCCAATCGATGCAAGCACTGCCAGAATTATCAGCGGGATCGTCATAACAGATGATGATTCATGAGGATGTAGATTATGTCCGAATCTTTCTTTTCCTTCAAATGTGAGGAAGTAAAGACGGAACATATAAAATGCTGTCATCAAAGCAGTAATGGCACCTATAAACCAGAAGAAGAAATTACCATTTGCGAATGACATCCATAAAATTTCGTCCTTGCTAAAAAATCCTGATAATGGCGGGATACCCGAAATTGCGAGTGCTGCAACCAGAAACGTGACAGCAGTTTTCGGCATATATTTTTTTAATCCACCGAATTGCTGAATATCCTGATGTTCATGCATCGCATGAATTACCGACCCGGCTCCAAGAAATAAAAGGGCTTTAAAGAATGCATGAGTCATCAGGTGAAAGATTCCGGCAGAGAAGGCTCCAACCCCCAAAGCAAGGAACATATATCCGAGCTGACTAATTGTAGAATACGCAAGTACTTTTTTAATATCATTCTGAACCAGACCGATTGATGCAGCAAATAATGCTGTTAACAAACCGATGACTGCAATCAAGGTCATCACAGCAGGGGCTGATACAAAAATGATTGAACATCTTGCTACCATATAAACGCCGGCGGTAACCATGGTAGCTGCATGAATCAATGCTGAAACAGGTGTAGGGCCGGCCATCGCATCGGGAAGCCAGACAAACAAAGGTATCTGTGCGGATTTTCCGGTAGCTCCTATAAACAGGAATAATGCAATTAATGTAAAGGCACTCCCATTTTCATTAAAAACATTTGCTCTCGCAAAGACTTCATTAAAATTAAGGCTGCCGAAAGTCAGATAAATTAAAAACATTCCAAGCAAAAAACCAAAATCACCTATCCTGTTTACTATAAAAGCTTTTTTAGCAGCATCACTGGTTGTACTTTTTTCAAATTTCCTATCATACCAGAAACCGATAAGCAGATAAGAACAAAGTCCCACTCCCTCCCATCCAAGAAACAGAAGCACAAAATTATCTCCGAGCACAAGATTCATCATTGCAAAGATGAAGAGATTAAGATAAGAAAAAAATCTCCAGAATCCCTTATCCCCATGCATATACCCGATGGAGTATACGTGAATGATAAAACCCACTCCGGTTACTATTAATGCCATTACGAGGGAAAGCTGGTCAACCTGATATGAAAAACCAACATCAAGGCCTCCTGTCTTCATCCAGGTAAAAAGAGTTACAATATGCTGTCGTTGTTCAACAGGAAGCTTTAGAGTTTCAATAAACGCACCTGCGGAGATCAGGAAGGATAAACCAATTGTTCCGCTGCCGATAATTCCGATGACTTTTTCATTTTTTATTTTTGGTCCCACGATTCCATTTATAAGGAATCCTGCCAGCGGTAAAAGGATTGTCAGGTATATCAGATTTATCATAAAAATTTTTCAATTATAAATTCAAAATGATGAGAAAAATTAATCACCATTTTAAAATATTTATTTCATCAATATTAAGAGTCAGTTTATTTCTGAAAAGGGCAATTATAATTGCCAGGCCGACAGCTGCTTCTGCTGCTGCTACAGTCATTACAAAAAATACAAATAATTGTCCTATTGAATTTCCGAGGTACGATGAAAAAGCAACCAGAGTCAGGTTTGCCGAATTCAGCATTAATTCAATCGACATAAAGACAATAAT
>DATICR010000332.1:0-11432 GCA_035456745.1 Ignavibacteriaceae bacterium | reverse complement strand
AATTAAACTGGGTATCATAGGAGCCGGGAGATGGGGTATAAATCATGTTCGTACAGCCAACCAGTTACTGGATAGCAAATTGACCGTATGTGATTTCAACCCCAGGACATCTGAAAAAATAGCTGAAATATCTTCCGGAATTTCCTTTACAACAAAATTTGAAGATATAATAAAAAATCCCGATATAAATGCAGTCATTATTGCGACTCCCGCTGAAACACATTATGAGATCGCAAAAAAAACATTACTGAATGGAAAGAATGTTCTTGTCGAAAAACCAATCACTCTTCATTCCTCTGAAGCAAAGGATTTAATTAATATTGCTGAAGCTGCAAATCTAAAGTTAATGGTTGGTCATGTACTATTGTTTCATCCTGCAATCAGGAAAATAAAGGATATGATACTGGATGAAAAGCTAGGCAGACTTCAATATATATATAGTAACAGATTGAATCTTGGTTCTGTAAGAAGTGAAGAAAATATATTATGGAGTTTTGCGCCGCATGATATTTCAGTTATTCAATATTTGCTTGACAGCAATCCTCTGGTGATAGATGCAAAGGGTGCGGAAATTTTGCAGAATAATATAGAAGATACCACAATAACTTATTTATCCTATCCCGGTAACATTCATGCACATATTTTCGTCAGCTGGCTGCATCCGTTTAAGGAACAGCGACTGGTCATTATAGGAACTGAAGGTATGTTTGTTTTTGAGGATAGTTCGAAGACCGATAAATTGAAATTTTATCCAAAAGGTTTCAGGAATATAAACGGGGCACTTCAAAAATTTGAAGGTGATTTTGAAATTGTCGATTTTGAAAACCTCCAACCTCTTGCAGAAGAGCAAAAACACTTTTTCGATTCCATCATTAATAATCACAAACCTCTTACAGATGGTGTCAACGCATTAGAAGTTCTTGAAATCCTTGAAAAGGCCCAATTCTGTCTTAAAAGCCATATAAAAATTAAATAAATTTGAAAGGTGGGGAGTTCGGTTATGGAAAATAAAAAATACTTTGTTAATCAATATGCAGTTGTAGACGATAGAGTTGAGATAGGAGAAAATACAAAGATCTGGCATTTCAGTCATATTCAATCCGGTTCAAAAATCGGTAAAAATTGTGTGCTTGGCCAGAACGTTAACATTGCAAACAATGTAACAATAGGAAATTTTGTAAAGATACAGAATAACGTTTCGGTTTATGAAGGTGTAGAACTTGAGGATTATGTTTTCTGCGGACCTTCAATGGTATTCACAAATATCCTGAACCCCCGTTCAAAGTATCCGCAGGTTGGAGCAGAGTTTTATATAAAAACTCTTGTTAAAGAAGGTGCTTCTCTTGGGGCAAATTCCACAATAGTATGCGGTATTACAATCGGGAGGTTTGCATTTGTAGGTGCTGGTGCAGTTGTTACCAAAGATGTTCCCGACTTTGCTCTGGTTGTTGGAAATCCCGCAAGGATTAAAGGCTGGTACAGCGAAGCCGGCAAGAAACTGACATTTGATGATGCCGGTTATGCATTTTGCGAGAAGTCAGGAAAAAAATATAAATTTGAGAATGGACTGGTTAAAGAAGTTTAATGTTTCATCAAATTAATATAGACAGAAAATAATGAAAGGAATAATACTTGCCGGAGGTTCGGGTTCCCGTCTCTATCCGATAACAAAAATTTACAGTAAACAGCTGGCATTATTATATGATAAGCCATTAATATATTATCCTCTTTCCATTCTTATGCTTGGAGGTATCCGTGAAATTCTGGTTATATCCAACAGGGAAACAATTCCTTTATACAGGCAGCTATTTGAAGATGGATCCCAGATAGGTTTAAAAATAGACTACGCAATCCAGGAGGAACCGCGCGGTATCGCAGAGGCATTTATAATTGGTGAAAATTTTATCGGTAATGATAGTGTAAGCTTAATTCTGGGAGATAATATTTTTTATGGCTATCTGGATTTCTGGTATCAGGCATTAAGCAAACATACCGATGGTGCAACTATTTTTGGTTACAGAGTGAATGATCCTGAAAGGTACGGAATTGTTGAATTTGATGTTAATGGTAATGCCCTATCCATTGAAGAGAAACCTAAGAATCCCAAATCCGATTATGCTGTCCCCGGTCTTTATATTTTTGACAATGAAGTGATGAATATTTCAAAAAATCTTAGACCCTCAGCAAGAGGAGAGCTGGAAATTACTGATGTTAATAATACTTACCTGAGAAAGGGAAAGTTAAAGGTTGAGAAAATCGGAAGGGGAATAGCGTGGCTGGATACCGGAAATCCAACTGCACTACTTCAGGCTTCCAATTTTTTTGGAATAATTGAGGAAAGACAGGGGCAAAAAGTGGCCTGCATAGAAGAGATTGCATATAAAATGAAATTTATTAACAGGGATGAATTTCAAAAGCTTATCGATTCAATGCCTAAATCCCTGTACAGAGAATATCTTGAAAGATATCTGGATGATTGTTAATATATGAAAATAATTAAAACCGATATATCTGAAATTCTAATAATATTACCGGACGTTTATAAAGATTCGAGAGGTTACTTTTTCGAATCATTTAACTTTAACAGGTTTTTAATAAACGATATTGAAACCAGTTTTGTTCAGGATAATATTTCAAAATCATCGAAAGGTACAATCAGAGGTTTACACTATCAGACCGGCGATAAAGCTCAGGGCAAACTCTGTCAGGTAATTAAAGGAAAAGCGCTTGACATAGCCCTTGATATCAGGTTTGGTTCACCCACATTTGGAAAATATGTTTCTTTTGAGTTATCTGAAGACAACCATGCACAGTTATGGATTCCACCCGGATTTGCCCATGGATTCTCGGTATTATCCGATGAAGCAATATTCTTGTACAAATGTACAGAGTTTTATAGCAAAGAACACGAACGTACAATTCTATATAATGATCCCCAATTAAATATCAACTGGGGAGTTGATAATCCTGTTATTTCAGAAAAAGATTTAAATGGAAAAACACTTGATGAAATAGAACAGGACTTTACTTATTCTGAAATGAAAAAATAGAATGGAGAAAATTAAATGAAAGTTCCATTGTTAGATCTTAAAATGCAATATCATACATTGAAAAACGAATTAGATGATGCTCTTATCAAAGTTGCCGAATCCCAGCATTTTATTCTGGGACCTGAAGTTGAAAAAATGCAAAAATCTTTTTGTGATTATCTTAACTGTAAATATTCTATCGGTGTATCCTCCGGAACCGATGCTCTGTTAATTGCTTTAATGGCAATTGATATCAGGCCCGGTGATGAAGTCATAGTTCCCACCTATTCTTTCTTTGCTACAGGCGGAGTTGTTTCAAGGATGAACGCTGTTCCTGTGTTTGCTGAAATTGATCCTGTAACCTTCAACATTAATCCAGATGATATAGAAAAAAGAATAACAAAAAAAACCAGGGCAATTATACCGGTTCATTTGTACGGTCAGAGCTGCGAGATGGATAAAATAATGGAAATTGCCCGTAAGCATAATCTGAAAGTAATTGAGGATGGTGCCCAGGCGATTGGTGTTCAATACAAAGATGGAAAGCACGTCGGAACAA
Source organism: Ignavibacteriaceae bacterium (assembly GCA_035456745.1). Lineage (GTDB taxonomy): Bacteria > Bacteroidota > Ignavibacteria > Ignavibacteriales > Ignavibacteriaceae > DATFVA01. The sequence goes on along the minus strand of DATICR010000332.1, from coordinate 7,844 downwards.
TCGGGGATATCGGGTGTTACTCATTCTTCCCAAGTAAAAATCTTGGCTGTTTTGGTGACGGGGGACTTGTTGTCACCAATGATGATGCACTCGGTGAGAGATTAAGAATCCTCAGAGTTCATGGCGGTCAGCCAAAATATTATCATAAAATAATAGGCGGCAACTTCAGACTGGATGCTATTCAGGCAGCAGTAATTAATGTAAAGCTTCCTTACCTTGACAAATGGTCAGCACAAAGACGCAAAAATGCCGAACAATATTCTAAATTATTTGTCGCAGCAGGACTTGCACAAACAACAGGAAAAACAAAATTTGATGCCAAAAACAAAGTTCTGCTTCCGGAAGCTGTTTATGCCGGCAGTGGTGTTAAGAATTATCATATTTATAATCAGTACATCATACGGGTTGAAGAAAGAGATGCAGTAAGAAAACATCTTGCCGATAAAGAAATTGGGACAGAAATATACTATCCTGTACCATTTCATTTGCAGGAATGTTTTTCCAATCTTGGATATAAAAAAGGCGATTTTCCTCTTTCGGAGGAAGCTGCGGATAGTTCAATTGCATTACCGATTTATCCTGAACTGACTGAAGAGCAGCAAAAGTATGTTGTTGACGAAATTGCCGCTTTTATTAAAAAATAATATTATTTGGTTTTATTTATGCCGGATTCATTCAGGAATAAGAAAATATATATTGCCGGACACAGCGGGATGGTAGGCTCGGCAATAAAAAGAAAATTAGAGGACGCGAAATATTTAAATCTTATATACAGGGGTTATCCCGGACTCGATTTGAGCAGGCAGGAGGAAGTAGAAAAATATTTTGCCGAAAATAAACCTAAAATTGTAATAGTAGCAGCCGCAAAAGTGGGGGGAATACTTGCCAACAATACCTACCGTGCAGAGTTTATTTATGATAACCTGATGATTGAAACCAATATTATTCATGCTGCATATCTGCACCATGTTGAAAAGTTAATTTTTCTTGGAAGCAGCTGCATTTATCCAAAACTTGCTCCGCAGCCGCTGAAAGAGGAATATTTACTATCCGGTTATCTCGAATTTACCAATGAACCATATGCAATAGCTAAAATAGCAGGGATTAAACTTTGCGAAAATTATTACAGGCAGTATGGATCCAATTTTTATTCTATCATGCCTACAAATATGTATGGTCAGAATGATAATTTTAATCCGGAGACATCACACGTCCTGCCTGCTTTAATAAGGAAATTCCATCTGGCAAAGGAACAAAACCTCACTTCTGTCACTTTGTGGGGGAGTGGCAAGCCGATGCGGGAATTCCTTTATGTTGATGATCTTGCTGAAGCAATCGTATTTCTGATGGAGAATATTGATGCGAAGGATATTTATGAGAATGGCATTTCTCATATAAATATCGGGACAGGAAAAGATCTTACTATTAATGAACTCGCAGGAATTATAGCTGAGGTAGTTGGGTATTCAGGAAATATTGAACATGACCTGAGTAAACCTGACGGTACACCCCGCAAGCTGATGGATGTTTCACTAATAAATAATCTCGGCTGGAAATATAAAACGGAACTGCGAAAAGGTATTGAAATAACATACCGCTGGTATTTGAAACAATTAAAAAGTTAAAGCAGAATATAAATCTTATGAAAAAAGCCTTAATAACGGGGATTACCGGTCAAGATGGAAGTTATCTGACCGAAATTTTACTCGAAAAAAATTATGAAGTACATGGAATAATCAGAAAAAGCAGCTCTTTCAATACAGGAAGAATAGACCATCTTTACTCTAATCCTGAAATACTTGATAAAAAACTTTTTCTTCATTATGGGGATCTAGTTGATACGAGTGCCCTGAACAGGCTGCTTGAAAAAATTGAACCTGACGAAATATATAATCTTGCTGCTCAGAGTCACGTTAAAGTCTCGTTTGAAATCCCTGATTATACAGCCCAGGTAGATGCATTAGGTACTTTAAGGTTTTTGGACGCAATTCGAGAAGCGGGATTAAGGAAAGTAAAATTTTATCAGGCATCCACAAGCGAACTATTCGGGAAAGTCCAACAGGTGCCTCAAACAGAAGAAACACCGTTCTATCCCCGTTCACCTTATGGAGTAGCCAAGCTTTATGGCTATTGGATTATTGTTAACTATCGTGAAGCCTACAACATATTTGCATCAAATGGAATTTTGTTCAACCATGAATCCCCGCGCCGTGGAGAAACATTCGTTACAAGAAAAATTACGCGGGCTGCATCCAAAATTGCATTGGGTTTGCAGGAAAAACTGCTGCTGGGTAATCTGGATGCTAAACGCGATTGGGGATTCGCTCCGGAGTACTGCGAGGGTATGTGGAGAATTCTGAATCACACAAAGGCGGATGATTTTGTGCTTGCTACAGGAGAAACTCATACGGTTCGGGAATTTGCCGAAATGACTTTTAATGAAATAGGAATCAGTTTAGAGTGGCAGGGAAAAGGAGTCGACGAAAAAGGTATAGTAAAAAATATTGATTGGAGTAAGGGGGATAAACTCGTAAGTACCGGTAATGCAGATTACAAATTCAAATTTTCAGATAAACTAAGAAAGGGAGACAAGGTAGTTGCGATCGATTCCGAGTATTATCGTCCGACAGAAGTTGACCTTCTTATTGGCAATCCTGCAAAAGCAAAAAATGTTCTGGGTTGGCAAGCCAGTACAACATTTAATGATCTTGTTAAACTAATGATAAAAGCAGATCTGGGGAAAATGATGGCGAGAGGATATTAGACCTTAATTCTTTTCCTTTTGAATATTAAAACCACAACCACAGCCGCCGATATTATTGTCAGGAAAGTGATGAGTGATAAAGACATATTCCTGTTATTTCTAATCTGAACAGGTGAAATATTTCCTGCCAAGACAAATGCTCCCCAATAATATGGATTGGGAGAATAATCCTTTATGAATTCTATTTTTGCCTGTTGTAAGGCTTTTGACTTATCATAGCCCATGCTTAAATTTTTATAAAACAGGGTCATAAACCTAGATGTGTATTTATCATTCACATCCCAAAGTGAAACAACAATACTCTTTGTCCCTGCTTCAAAAAAAGCCTTAGTCAATCCTAAAATACCTTCAGATTCATCCACGCTTCCCAATCCTGAGTTGCACGAACTCAGAACAACGAGGTCACTATTCAATTTAAGCTGTACAATTTCACTTGCTTCAAGGAAGCCATCGTTCTCAGCATCATAGGTATTGGAGAAGAAGATTAACGGCTGTCTGTTAAAAAGGAAGGAGTGTGTGGACAAATGAATAATCCGGCTTAGTGCAGCATTTTGTTTGAAATTGGTTTCTGTTGCATTATTATTCAAAAGAATTGTGTTAGCATTGATTATCTGACCGATGCTACTTATCTCTTCACCGGAATATTTTAACGGAAGGAATGCAAAATTCCTTCCAATACCAGGTGATTCATCCAATAAGCCTCTTCTTTCGGCAAATTCCTCTGTCCCAGTATTTATTGCGGGGTCTCCTACTAAAAGAACCTTGCCGTCATTTTTCAAATCATTCTTCTGCTGTTTAATAAAAGCAGTGACTGAAGGAGAATAAGATATTTCATAATCCATGATTAGATATTTCTTATTCTTATAGTCATAAGGACTTTCAGCTTCATTATAATCAGTTACGAGAAATTCAAACGGTAATGATATCAGTTCGGTTGAAGGTGAAATAATAATTTTTTGTCCTGCAGGAATCCCATGAACAATAGGTTCAACAATCTTTTTGTACAGAACATCTGCTGCCTTTGCATTAAAGGAAAACAAATCCTGGTTATAAAAAGCATCTGATGCTATCACATTTTTATCATAAAACGGTGAAATGTTTGTAATAAGATCGGTCAAATTTTCTTTCGATACATCAAACACGAAAGGTTTAAATGAATCCCTGGTAATAAGGAATGCATAGGTCTTTTGTTTAGTTGAATAATAGGAAACCAGATTTTCTTTTTCATCCAAAGAGTTTTTTATGTCATCCAGGGAGGGCCACTTTTCCATATTCAGATAGGGTGCCAGATCAGGGTTTTTGTTAATCAGAGAAAGTTTCAGATCATCCATCTCTTTTTTAACAGCCAGTGTTTTTTCATTATCATAAATCCCTGAATGTATAATCCAGTCATAATCATATAATTTACTCACTACTGCACTATCTTTGATCATTGATTGAAGCTTAAGATTATTAAGATTCTGAATCATATTCCTGGAATGAGATTTATTGATTAACTCAAATGCTTCCTCATACTCGTAGTTTTTCAAAAAATGCTCTGCAAAAGAATCATATACTTCACGGTTTCCTGAAAAGTATGCAATCTGAACATCTTCACTGCTGAAAAGAGGACGCGAAACATCTTCTATAATCTTAATAGCGGAAGAATAATAAGTTTCAGCAGGATCGTTCATACCCTTAGAATCATATAATTCAGCAAGATCGTAGGAAGCTTCAATCTCAAGGTTTTTCTCGTGTAAATTCTTTACAATGTTTAAAGCGTTCATATAAGAAGATTTGGCATTTTCAAAATCATTTCCATCTTTGAATACGTTACCCTTTAAAATTTCAGCTCTGGCCTGCAGGTAAGGAAATCCGCCGGAGTATGCCGACTTGATTGATTTATTAAGAATATTTAAAGCCTCTGCGTTATTCTTTTCCCTGGTAAATGTTTCTGAAAGATTAAGACCAGCCAGAACTTCAGTATAGGATGCATTATTTTTTTGAGCAAGATCAACAGCCTTCCTGAAATAATTTTCAGCAATATTCAAACTATCTAATGTCAAATAAATGATTCCAAGTTTATCATAAATATCTGCAGTTAAGAAGGGATTATTTATTTTATTGCATTCCGATTCAGCTTTTTGATAGAATGACAAAGCATTATTTGGACGGTTAAGGTTATAATTCAACGCCCCGAGTCCGCCGTTTACATTTATACCCAGTTCGATTTCATTTATGTCAGCTGAAAGTTTTTTCGCCTGGTTATAATATCTAAGAGCTTCGGAATAATTTCCAAGATTGGAGTATGCGTCTGCCAATCCGGTTAAATTCAGAACAAGTGCTCTTTTATAATCTCCCGCAAAGTCGATCCCTTCCCTATAACATTTAATTGCATCTTCATAATTAAAAATCGACATATAAATTTTCCCGATATTATCGGAGAGAAGAGATAAGCGAAGTTTATTCCCCATCATTTTATATAGCTTGTAGCTATCCAGATAATTTTCCCTGGCCTCTATTAAATTATTTGTATAGCTATATGATACGCCAAGCTCAGAAAGGGCATATGCTCTCAATTCAATATTTTGTATGTTCCCGGAAATTTCGATTGCTTTGGAATATTTTTCTCTTGCTTTATCAATAAACCCCTGGATATCATCCATTATTCCGAGTGCCACATAAGATGAGCCTTCGACCTCTTTCAGATTATTTTCATTACTTAATTTAAAAGAATCCTTGTAAATTTTATCGGCGCTATTATAATCTCCCGAAAGATAATAAAGAGCTCCTTCGGCAAGCCGGATTTTGACCTGAAAATATAAATCTTCCTTTGCATTTATCCCAGCTTCTTTTATATACGTTAATGCAGTTTTATAATCTCCCAAACTTCTGTATGCATATGAAAGCTGATAAAGAATATATTTATTAGTGGAATCATTCTTTAAGCTTTTTTCAAAAAATTCTTTGGAAGCCTCATAATCAGCCTGATGGTATTTTATCAAGCCCAGAAGATAATTTTTTTCTAGCTGGGGAAATTCATTCAATGCCCCGACTCTTGATTCCAGGACAGTGAGGCGGTTAGTTGCATTTGCAGCATAAACCAATTCATCATACCAGGGAAGATAATGAGGGACATCATTCAGATAATAACTTAATGAGTCATACATTACAGAAAATTTATTCTCTTTTTTATAGAGAATAGATTTAAGAAATGCCTTTCTGTATCCTTCAGGAATATCTTTAAGAGCTGTGAATTCTTTTTCTGCCGGAATTTGAGAGTTAACGAGATAATGGTGAAATGATTGAAGAATTTCCCGGGTCCAACCCTGATTTACGATTTCAGATTTTATAGAATCCGGAGTGTTGATATTTTTGAAGGAAGAATCTTTGGGGTCAGAATTGATTTCACCCGGTTTGAAAAGAGAAATAACTAATACAATTATTAATATTATTACTTTTTGAACAATCATTTAGCACAACTTACTCCAGTTCTCCCAATAATTTTTTTGCCTCTTCCATCTTACTCCCTTTTTCGTTTATAACTAAGGACAAATATTTTTTCGCAGAGTTTTTATCATTCAGCATTAGGCTGGCTTTTGCAAGGTAATAGTATGAATTCAGATTAATATTAATGAATTTTCCGGATTGGTTTCTTTCAATACTTTTTTCTAAATACTCCCTGCCTTTTTCAGCCCGTTCCTTACTGTAACCCGGAAATAATCCCAGAAAATCACGTTCTGCAGTTTTAAGATAGGATAATCCTAATATATAGTAAGAATAAAAGATCGTTTCATCGTCAGGGTGCTGTTTTATATCTTGTTGAAGAAAACTGATTGCCTTATCATAATTGTTGTTTTCAAGCGCCTTCAGACTATTCTGAAAATTATCAGTTGCCCTTCCGCGGTTAACGGAAATTTCAGATTGATTAACAATGGCAGCATTCCTGTAAAAAGCAGGTGTAGCAACAGAGGAAATAATATAGAGAGACAGATAAATAAAACCGATAATTATTACAGAGGCAAAAGCATATCGTGGAGTCTTATATTTATTAGGGGTAATGCCGACAGTTTTCTGCTCAATTTCTGCAGATCGTTCCAATATAAGAGGTGTCTCTACGAAATAATTATCAATCTCAGAATATTCGCTGTTTAATTCTTTAAAGATATCTGTACATCTAGAACATTCCCGCAAATGCGTCTCAATAAAGGGGATCCGTTTGATTATCGAATTATCTTCTCCGGGTATTTCATTTTTGTAAAGAATATAACCGGAAATCTCTTCCTCAGTTAAATGAGAGGAGTGTTTTACTACCCGGTCAATTTTTTTATAAGAAGCAATAAAATCTCTGAGTTCCTCATCACTTTCAGCCAGTCTTTCAAGTTCGTTTATCTCCTGATTAGTAAGATTTTTCTTCCCAAGAAGTTCTATTATTTTAAATTTATGGTCCATTCTTTTAGTTTACATTCAAAATTTATATACAGATAGTAAAATTATATTCAATAAAGTGACAATTATAATTTTATTTTAACTTCATCAATTGTCCTATAGAACATTTTTTTTACAGCATCCTCAGATTTACCCAAGTTTTCAGCTATTTCGGCAAATTTTAAATCCTCCCAGAATCGCATTTTAAATATTTGTTGTTTATCTTCGCTCAGAGTATTTAAAATTCCCAATATTTTTTCTGCATCTATTTTTACAGCTGGATTTTCATTTTTTTGTTCAATATTATATGCTTCATCCAGTTCAAAAGTTTGTCTTTTTTTTGTCTTTTTGTACCAGCTGATGAAAGTCAGGAATAATACTCTTCTGAGCCAGTTTTCCAAGTTTTCAATTTTGTGATACTGCTCGGCAAAGGATAAATAGACATTATTGGAAAGATCATCCACATCTTCGTAATTACGGATTTTACCATGTCTTAGCTTTGATAAGAAATAGCTGTATGATATATTACGTATTAAACCTGACAGCTTATTAAAAGCAGATGAATCTCCTTCTTTTGCACTGGAGAACAGAGCGTCGAATTCGTTTTGTTTAAAATTGATATAATTTAATTTTTGCTCGTTCAAGCTATGTCACTATTAATTAAATTGGATTA
>DATICR010000331.1:0-2578 GCA_035456745.1 Ignavibacteriaceae bacterium | reverse complement strand
CAGATCTGATACAATCACCTTCCTCCCTTTGTACAGCCATAATTTTACCGGAGCAGAGAACCCGGGACTATTTCCTACTGTAGACGGCTGGCATAAAATGAAAGTCGAAGTAAAAACTCTGAATGCCGACAGCACTGCTTTTTGGTGCTATTTTGATAACCAGCTTTTATTTGGATGTCCAATCTATGATACAATTTCAACAAGAAATTTATCCGGAGAATTCGGGTTGTATACATTTCAGATGGATGCTGACGGAATTGCTGGTTACTTCGATAATATTGTCGTAAACTCTCTTGTAAGTGCAGTTGATAATTACTCACCTGTGCTGCCGGCTGGATATTGTCTTGAACAAAATTATCCTAATCCCTTTAATCCGGAAACCAAAATTACATATCAGCTTGCTGCAGCAGGGTTTACTACTCTCAATATTTATGATCTCCTTGGACGTGAAATAAAGACTCTTGTAAATAAGGAGCAGCGTTCCGGCTCTTATACAGTGACCTGGGATGGTACTGATAATTCCGGAAGCATAATGCCTTCAGGTATTTATCTGTATACATTGACAGCAGGAAATGTTGTTAATAGTAAAAAGATGGTATTGTTGAAATAATAGGCATTGCTGTTTAATATAAGTCCTCCCGATAATTATAATGGTCAAGGTTTAATTCTGATTTTCGGGAGGACTTTCCGGTTACAACATAGAAATGATCTCTTTGTCTACTAAAATGAATTTAGGAGAGAATTCTTTTGAAACATCATTTACTTAAAAATATTATTCTCCCGCTTTTTTTCCTTCTTATAATAATTTCAGACCCCATCTATCCCGGTACAACAGGAAAAATATCCGGGGTTATTACGGACGCAGAATCGAACGAACCATTACCCGGATGCAATGTAATCATTGAAGGAACTGACCTGGGAGCTGCAAGTAATTTAAAAGGTGAATTTTTTATTATAAATATTCCGCCGGGCACTTATAACTTGCGCGCAAGTATGCTTGGGTATAAAACTTACCGTATCGAAAAAGTAAAAGTTCTCATTGATCTTACCACCTCCCTGGAATTCAGGATGCAGGTGCAGGTACTCGATTTAAAAGAGGAAGTGGTAGTTACAGCTGAACGTCCTCTCATTCAGAAAGATGTTACATCAAAACAGTCGATTATAAGCTCGGATGAAGTTTTGAATATGCCTGTCAATAATGTGCAGGATATCCTTACTACAAAGGCAGGGTTTACTACTGATTCCGAAGGACAGATCCACGTAAGAGGCGGAAGGACAGGTGAAATCGGTTACCTTATTGACGGAGTAAAGGTAGATGATCCTTTATACGGCGGATTTAGCAGCACTTTGAATAAAGATGCTATAAATGAAATGGAAATTATCAGCGGAACCTTCAATGCTGAATATGGCAATGCAATGTCAAGTATCGTGAATCTTGTTACTAAAGACGGTGGTTCGGCACTTCACGGAAAAATTGAATATACATCCTCTATGATTAATAGATCCCCTTACCGCAGAGCAAATCCGTTTGCGGGAGTTACCGATGAAGGAAATTATGTTAGTAAAAATATGTTCGGTGAACAGGTTATTCCCATTCCGGGTACATTCAATTTATCTCTTAATGGTCCTGTCTTTTCGCAGCTTACCTTTTTGTTATCAGGTGTTTACAGGAATGAGGATAGCTATTTGCCGCATGGATACAATGTAGAAGGGGACGGCCTGGCGAAATTGACTTATACATTTTCTCCGACTGTCAAACTTGCATTGTCGGGACAAATGTCGGGAAGTAAAAACCAGGGTTATAACCACGCCTGGAAATATCTGAGTGAAAACCAGGCACATACAGAAATCCGTTCAAACAGGGCCGGCTTAATATTTACTCACACACTCAGCAATAGTTTTTTTTATGTGGCTAATTTTTCCAGGTTTGAAAATAACCGGGTTGTCCAGGTGGGTAATAAATTACCCCAGGACTATATAATGGGAAGAACAGACGAATCAGTTTATTTCTTTGTCTCGGGAGACGATTCAGAGTATGCTGATAATACAACAGTGACATACAGAGCCAAAGCTGATGCTACTTATCAGGCTAATGTCAATCATCAGTTTAAAAGCGGGTTTGAGATCATAAGTCATAATCTTAGAGTGCACGAAGAATCTCAACCTTGGCCTTCAGGAGTACAATTTAAGGACATATATACTAAAAATCCTTTTGAATTTGCTGGTTACCTGCAGGATAAAATTGAATATAATTACCTGATTGTAAATGTTGGATTGCGTTTTGATTATGCCGATCCCAAAGCAAATATGTGGCCGGATATCCAGCGCTTCGGATATTTCGATGAAAATAATAACTGGCACCTGGCTAAAGAAGTAAAAGTTGATCCCAAAACACAGATCAGTCCTCGTATTGGTCTGGCTCACCCGATAACTGAAGATGCAGTCCTTCATTTTGCCTACGGACATTTTTTTCAGAACCCAGATTATAATTCTATGTATTATAATCTCAGGAAAGATATAAGCACATCGCTGCCTTTAATCGGAAACCCGGATGTAAAAGCACAAAAAACTGTGTCTT
>DATICR010000330.1:0-13935 GCA_035456745.1 Ignavibacteriaceae bacterium | reverse complement strand
ATCAACAGTAAAGCCATAATGTTCAAAAATATCTTTGGAAGGAGCGCTTGCGCCGAATTTATCTACTCCAATAACTGCTCCTTCATTTCCCACCCACTCACACCAACCAAAAGATGCAGCGGCTTCAACAGCAAGTCTTTTGGTAATTCCAGGCGGAAGTATTTCTTCCCTGTACTCTTTTTTCTGCTCTTTAAATAATTCCCAGCTTGGCATACTAACAATCCGTGCATCAATATTTTCATCCACCAGTTTCTCTTTCGAATTTAAAAGAAGTGAAACTTCGCTTCCCGAACCAATCAAAATAACATCAGGCTTATCACCTTTTTCCTTAGATATAATATATGCCCCTCTGGTTACACCCTCAGAACTTCCTACTTTTCGTCCGTCAAAAACCGGAAGTTTCTGTCTTGTCAGAATCAGCATTGTGGGTCCGGTTTGTCTTTTTAAAGCTACGCGCCACGCATAAGCAGTTTCATTTGCATCTGCGGGGCGGATTACACACATATCAGGCATTGCCCTGAATGAAGCAATTTGCTCAACCGGTTGATGAGTAGGTCCGTCTTCACCCAAACCAATAGAATCATGTGTAAGCACATATATTACCGGCAGCCGCATTAAAGCAGCGAGTCTTATGGCGGGACGGGCATAATCTGTAAAAATAAAAAATGTCGCCGCGAATGGCCTTAACCCGCCGTGCAGATATATTCCCGAACTGGCAGCACACATTGCGTGTTCTCTTACTCCCCAGGCAATATTTCTGTTATCATAATCGCCCGCTTCTATATATTCCGAATCTTCAATGAGTGTATTAGTGGACGGTGCGAGATCTCCACTACCGCCTATAATCCATGGAATCTTTGAAGCAAACCCATTGATTATTTTACTTGATGCTTTTCTGGTTGCAATTGGTCCGTCATCAGGAGTGAAATGAGGAATTCCTTCATCCCATCCTTCGGGTAATTCACGTTTTAAATAATTATTAAATTCTTTAGCAAGTTCAGGAAATTTTTTCTGATAATCTTCCATTAGTACTTCCCAGGTATTTTCTTCTGCGTCTCCAATCTGAATTGCTGCCCGCATATGATCAAGTACATCATCAGGCACATAAAAAGTCTCATTTGAAGGCCACTCATAAAATTCTTTAGTTGCCCTAACTTCATCTTCACCAAGAGGTGAACCATGTGCCTCCGGAGTATCCTGTTTGTCCGGAGCGCCATATCCAATATGTGAACGAATAATAATAAGTGATGGTTTATCTGTTTCCGTGCGTGCCTTTTCAATCGCTTCAGTTATTGCATCTATATCATTAGCCTTATCTCCTATGTCCTGAACGTGCCAATGATAACCTTTAAATCTTTGAGCGACATTATCAGAATAGGATATCTTTGTATTTCCCTCAATACTGATATGGTTATTATCATAAAACCAGATAAGCTTTCCTAATTTCAAGTGTCCTGCTATAGAAGCTGCTTCATTTGAAGCTCCCTCCATAAAATCTCCGTCACTGCAGAATGCATATGTATAATGATTTACAATTTCATGTTCCTCCCGGTTAAAATGGGCAGCCAGGTGAGCTTCTGCAATTGCCATTCCCACTGAATTCATAATTCCCTGGCCAAGGGGACCTGTTGTAGTTTCAACTCCGGGGGTACATCCATATTCAGGATGACCAGGCGTTTTGCTATCCCACTGTCTGAAATTTTTTATATCATCAAGAGAAATATCGTATCCTGTAAGATACAGCATCGAGTATAGCAGCATAGAAGCGTGGCCATTGGACAATACAAATCTGTCACGGTTAAACCATTGAGGATTCCCGGGATTAAATTTCAAAAATCTTTTCCATAAAACATATGCCAGAGGCGCCAAAGCCATCGGAGTACCCGGGTGTCCCGAATTTGCTTTCTGAACCGCATCCATCGATAATGTACGGATAGTATTTATCGTTAATTCTTCAATTGAAATCTTTTCCGTGGTTCTGTCTGAACTTTTCATCGTTAACCTCTACCTTTAAATTCTCAATACAAATTTTATTTATCGTTTATTTTTGTAAAATAAACCGTTAAAACGGTTAAGAATGTCGATTTTTATTTATTATCCCCGGGATAAATCCCGGGGTTAACCTTTGCTGAAATAACACTAAAATTCTGGATTCCGGTGGACTATATATATATTTGAAACTGTACCGGTAATAATTAGTTTTTCAATATGCCAGACATGAAGAGATCCACCTTCCTTTACTAAATCATTTTGCATATCAATTATAATAACTGCCGATTTAATGGGAGAAATAGTTATTACATCTTTATAGTTTGTTTCAGGGATCTGAATTGTCAATCCCGGAATGAATTTAAATGGCATGTTCTAATCACCGTGAATTTTTCTCAAGTAATCAGTTTGCTTTTTCTTTTGACCTCCTTTCTCTTAGAGGCTTTACAGAACTGTCATTACGGGATATACTTTCCAGAATCCAGTCGATTTGTTTCTTATCCAGAGTTTCATTTTCGAGCAGCGCTTCAGCCAGTGCATCAAGTTTAATCCTGTTGTCATAAATAAGGCTCTCGGCTTTATGTTCCATCTCAACTACAATTTTCATGATCTCTTCATCAATTATCTGCTGGGTATGCTCGCTGAAGTCCTTCTGTTGTGCAAGTTCTCTTCCAAGGAACGGGTGGTCTTCTCCCTGATTGTACATAACCGGACCCAATCTTTCACTCATTCCCCAATTGCAGACCATCTTTCTTGCTATCCGTGTGACCATTCTGAAATCCTCTGCCGCACCATTTGTAACATCATCAAAGACCAATTTTTCTGCTGCTCGTCCACCCAATGCGACCGCAATTCTATCAAGCAAGTAAGCTTTTTTCAAATTAAATCTTTCAATTTCCGGAATTTGCTCTGTAGCCCCGAGTGACCGGCCGCGGGGGATAATCGTAACTTTCTGAAGAGGATCGGTATTAGGAAGCAGCTTTGCTACCAACGCGTGACCAGCTTCGTGATATGCTACAACTCTTTTCTCCTCATCATTTATCATCTCTTCCAGTTCAGCTCCTAATAAAATCTTATCCCTGGCTTCATCAAAATCTTCCATTTCTACTTTCGATTTTTGCTTTCTGCCAGCGAGTAAAGCTGCTTCGTTAACGAGATTTTTCAAGTCGGCACCGGAAAAACTCACCGTGCGGGCAGCTATATTTTCAAGATCAACATCCTCACCCAACGGAACGTGTCTGGTATGGATTTCAAGAATCTTTTTACGCGATCCTTTACCCGGCAGCTCAAGTGTGATTCTTCTGTCAAATCTTCCGGGACGAGTTAAAGCTGGATCGAGCACATCGGGACGATTTGTGGCAGCCAATACCACAACCGATTCATTCCTCTCAAAACCATCCATTTCGGAAAGAATCTGGTTAAGCGTTTGTTCTCTTTCATCGTGTCCTCCGCCAAGTCCTGTACCTCTTACCCTTCCGACAGAATCAATTTCATCGATAAAGATTACCGCCGGCGATTCTCTTTTTGCATTTTCAAACAAATCCCTCACGCGTGAAGCACCTACACCTACAAACATTTCAATAAACTCTGAGCCGCTAATACTATAAAAAGTTACATCTGCCTCACCTGCAGTAGCCCGTGCAAGAAGGGTCTTACCTGTTCCCGGAGGTCCCATTAATAAGACACCTTTAGGTATATCAGCTCCGAGCTTAGCAAACTTTTCAGGTTCTTTCAGATAATCGATTATTTCTCTAAGGTCCTGTTTAGCACTCTCAAGTCCAGCGACATCATCAAAGGTTACTCCTGCTTTTTGTCTCCGGAATCTTTTTGCCCGCGATTTACCAACGCCAAAAATTCCACCTCCGCTACCGCCCATCATATTGCCCATCTGCCCCTGCAGTTTTCTTCTGACATAAAAGAAATAACCCAGAATCAAAATCCAGGGAAGCACCATGATTAACAAAAATGATATCCAGGAATTATCCTGCGACTCAGCATTAATTGTCACATTATTTTCTTCCAGTATTTTCAATAATTCATCATCGGTAAGGGAAGGCTTTGTAGTAGTAAAGTATTGGAACTTTACAGTATCGTTCCCGGACTGTGATGGAAGATGAAATTTAGATTTAAATTTACCACTGATATCATTTCCCTTCATAGTAACAGATACTACATTTCCGGTTCTTACCTGGTTTTTAAAAGTTGAATAGGGTAGGGTAGTTGAGGAGTTTTCATTGAACAAGTTAAAGAAGTAAGAGATAGCTACCCAGAAGAGAAAAAAAATCAAAATATATTTCCACCATCCTGCAGTTTGCGACATTCGTGAATCAGGTTTTATACCCCTATTAATTTTATCCTGCTTTTTATACTGTTTTCCATCGTTCATTTTATTTCTCTCGTACTGCGATTTACAATAATGTAAATGCTTATGTTAAAAGCAAACCTTTAAGCTGATACTGATAAACAAATTACATCCTATATTCTCATAATCTCTAAGTCTCCCGGTCATTTTCCCAATATTTTCTTCTTCCATAATATTCATAAAGTTTATTTTCATATTCTCTTTTGAATTGTACTGAAGGATCATACTCCGGACTATTCTTAATTTCATCTTTGGTCAATCTTAAATAAACATTTGATTCTGCCCAGACTATCTTCTCTATCCATTCCGGGGACATAATTACTTTCTTGCCCGGAAGGATGTTCCTGGTATCAACTATCATATACCGGATATTCCAGGTAGAATCATCAATTAAAAAATCCTCAACATGTCCAATCTGTCCGTCACTGGCATGAATACCATAACTGATTACTTCGCGTGTACTTCTCAAGTTAGGATCTCCTTTTTTCTCCTTTTTCCGCATC
Source organism: Ignavibacteriaceae bacterium (assembly GCA_035456745.1). Classification (GTDB taxonomy): domain Bacteria; phylum Bacteroidota; class Ignavibacteria; order Ignavibacteriales; family Ignavibacteriaceae; genus DATFVA01. The sequence goes on along the minus strand of DATICR010000330.1, from coordinate 9,081 downwards.
TGATGTATCTCTTCTTCCATTCCGGCTAGAGCTGCATTTGACGGTGGGAAAGCACCTATTGTTGGTCCGCCGATTCCTGTCCAGTACATTGGCCATCCATAATATCCTATCAATTCAATTTCATTTTGTCTTGAAACAGGTTTTGCTTTATCTACATCGGGACTATCTTCGATTTGTTGTTTATCAAGATTTACATTAAAGGACTTATCTTCCCAGTTTAACTTTTTAAAGGATTCCGGTGATATCAACACAAGTTTTTCTGCAAGCCAGGTTCCTGTATCGACAATAATATAACGCACAATCCAGGTATGATCATCAAAGTAAAATTCATGCAGCCTGCCGATTTCACCATCCATTGCTTTTATCTTAAATTTTTCCATTTCTTTTGCACTTCTAAGCATAATTATCTCCCATGTAATTATCGCAACTTATTTTATATAAGGAACTTACAAATTGTAATCGCAAACTGTGTTTGGCTGTATCACATAAATTTGGAGATCAGAGATCGGAGGTCTGAGATCAGAGGTCGGAGATCATTTAGTTTTTTTCTGGTGTTTTCCGCAGAAATATGAAGTTCTACCATTGATGGTTTGTTTTTCTATTATACCGCTGCATCTGGGGCAATCAGCACCCAATTTACGATTCTGCAGGAGATATGTTTTCGGCATCCTTTCAGCATTTGCTTTTACATCTATAGCTTTACGTAAAACTTTAATCATCATTTGATATAATTTCCCGACCTGATTGTCATTAAGCTTTTCAGTCCTTGAGGCCGGATGAATTCCTGCATTAAATAAAATCTCATCAGAGTAAATATTTCCTATTCCCGATATGGTTTTCTGATCCATGAGCGTAGTTTTGATAAAACCTCTTTTACCTTCGAGCAACCTTCCGAATTCTGACAGGTTAATTTTTCCAGCAATCGGATCAGTACCAAGCTTTTTCTTTTCAATGAATTTTTCTTTATCATCAATAAGAAAAATTCTACCGAACTTCCGCTGACAGTCAAATGCAAGATGATAACCATTAACAAAATCAATTTGCATCCTGGTATGTACCGGCTTCTCTGATTCATCTTTGAAGTAATGAAGGTAGCCCGTCATGCCAAAATGGAGTACGAGGATCTTATCATTATATGTATGGGCGAACAGATATTTTGCATGTCTGCTTGTTTTTCTGAACTTATCATTTTTAAGCTGCATCTGTAAAGTTCGTGATGAGACATCTTTGAGCATTTTCCCAGCTTTTACCTCAACCCTCTCAATTTTTTTATTTAATGAAGTTCTGTTAAAATAGTTCCTGAAACTCTCAACATCCGGCAATTCAGGCATTGTGTCCTCGTTTAATTTTTCAAATTAAGATAAATGAGATATTAGAAAATTTATGTGACAGTAAACAGGAATTAATTAAGCCTTCTTAATATAAGTTCTGATATTTTATCACCTATACTTAAAGAAGCAGTAGCAGCCGGAGAAGGTGCATTCAGAACATGAATCATTCTCCTGCTTTCAATTATCCGGAAATCATCAGTAAATTTTCCATCCCTTTCAAGTGCCTGGGCCCTTACACCCGAGCCGCCGGGTTCAATACAATCCTCAGTAATTTCCGGGATTAATTTCTGCAAGGATCTCACGAAAGCATTTTTGCTGAATGATCTATAAAATTCTGCGAAGCCCATCTTATAATATTTTGCCGCCATCTTCCAGAACCCGGTGAACATCATCATTTGAGATAAGTCCTTAAGAGAAATATCATTGCGCGAATATCCTTCACGCTTAAAAGCAAGAACCGCATTTGGCCCTGCTTCGACTCCTCCTTTTATCATTCTTGTAAAATGCACACCCAGGAATGGGAAGCGTGGATCGGGAACAGGATAGATTAAATTATTTACCAGGTACTCTTTCTCTTTTTTTAATTTGTAATATTCTCCACGGAATGGGACAATACGAAGGCCCGGTTCAACACCGCATTTCTTTGCAATCCTATCTGAATACAAACCGCCGCAATTGACGAGGAGTCTGCATTCCAGACCTCCCTTTGTTGTTTGAAGAATCAGTTGATCTGTTTTTTGCTCTAAAGATAAAAACCTGCAGTTTGTAATTATCTTTCCACCTTTATTACGGAATAATTCGGCGTATTTATTTGTAACAGGAGTATAATTTACTATGCCTGTCTCAGGTACAAATAATCCTGCTATTCCCGAAGCGTGGGGTTCATATTCTTTAATTTCATCCCCTCTCAATCTTTTTATTCCTTTAAGTTCGTTTGCAGTTCCTCTTTCTTCAAGCATCATAAGGGTAGAGATTTCACTCTCATCAGTTGCAATAACCACTTTTCCGCAATGTTCATGTTCAATATTATTTTCTTCACAAAAACGATAAAGCCTTTCTCTTCCCATGACACAGTTTTTCGCTTTAAGTGAACCAGGTTTGTAATACAATCCGCTATGAATGACCCCGCTGTTATGTCCCGTCTGGTGTGCTGCAATTTCGTTTTCTGCTTCAATTACCGTAATGGAACGTGTCCCTTTTTCTTTAAGGATCATTGCAGTTGCCATTCCTACAATTCCTCCCCCAATAATTATAATGTCGGCTGAATTCTTCATTATTACACGGAATTTATTATTTCGTATTGGTAAATTTACATTTAAGTTAAACTTACTGCACTATTTTATGTGTCACTTATTTGGACTTTCTTATACTTTAACACTAAGAAACAAAATTAAAAGATGATAATCATGAAAAAGATATTTATTATGAATAAGAGACAAAAATTAACGCTCCTTGCAGGGGCAATAATTATTATCCTGGCATTCATAATATGGTTTTATTATGGAGCTCAGCTATTTACAAAAACGCAGGTTCTGATTGAAAAAAAGGATGAGCTTTTCGGCACAACTTATAAAGAATGGCAGAACAAATTTATCTGGGGACTTGATTATACGATGTACATAACCGGGGCGACTGTTTTTATCTGTGCAGTTTTATTTTTTGTATTCAGAAAAAAGAAGGAAAGTCTCAATGAAAATAATAGTTAAACTTGCAGTAATTTTATTATTCTATTCGACTTTATATTTTGCCCAGGGATTTAAGGTGAAAGCCGACGGCCAACAGACTTTCACTTTTAAACCGGATGGTGTCAATAATCAGGCTTCGTTTTACAGTACCACAACTCTGGAGGATGTTCAAGGACTTACTAAGGAGATAGGGGGAAATGTTAATTTCCTTACTAGTGATTTTAGTACCATAAAGGGAGAAATTTCTTTTCCTGTAGTATCATTAAATACAGGTATTGCGAAGCAGAGTAAAGATTTAAAGAGCGAGTCATGGCTGAATGCGGATAAATATCCTGTTATTTCTTTTAAGATTAAAAAAGCAGTGAATATAAAACAATTAGCCGATAATAAAATTCAGGCCGATGTAATAGGTGACTTCAGTCTGCATGGTGTAACAAAAGAGGATACAGCGACAGCCACTATTACTTACCTGGATGAAAGTCCATTAACACAGCAGAGGATGCCTGGAGATTTATTAGGCGTGCAGGCAAAGTTTGACATAAATTTATCGGATTATAATATCAAGCACTTGCTTCTTGGAAAACGAGTGGCAGAGAAGATTGATATTACAGTTAATCTGGTAGGTTCAAATAAATGAAATAAATTATTATTGCAGGGCAAAGTGTTTTTTGTCCTGCATTCTCCACTCGACTAGCGGAATTAGTCAGCTGATCTTTAATAAACTGTTAAAACTGTTTCGGGAAGTAATACTGATTTTTTGCACCTCAATGAATCGAAGTATTAACCTTTCCGCGGTGTTAACCTTTAATTCATCCCATTAGTTTTACTGAAGCATTATATACCATTTCGACAGTCAATTCTTTTATGCATTTAAATTTTATGTCATCTCGGAAGCATATCAGAGGACGGGGAGAATAGATGAAGCAGGGAGAGCAGTCGAGATCGAGTCTCACTATTATATGCTCGGTTTTCCAGGGATGGATGTAATGTGGATTTGTTGGTCCGAGAATAGCCACAACCTTTAATTTTAATGCCGAAGCAACGTGCATTAAACTGGAATCGTTGGAGACAAACAAATTACATTTTGCCATCAACGCAGCACTTTCAGCCAGGTTACCCGAGTCAATAATAAATGAATCAGAGGAACTTATTAATCCATTTATATTTGCCTTCAGATCGTTTTCTTCAGGACCCCCGAAAATTAAAATCTTAGCATTTTTCTGTTCTATTAATAATTTGCCGAGCTCCGCAAACTTTTCCGGCTCCCATCTTCTTTTGATATGATTTTTTAATATTGCTGAACCGGGATGAAATCCAATCAGGATATTGGTATTCTTAATGCCCTTATCTGATATAAATTTTAGTGCGAAATTCTCATCTTCCTTTATTAAAGGAAATTTTAAGGGCGGTTCTTCATCAAACTTCTTCCCGAGCAACTTTTCTACAAGTTTTATGTTTGACTGAACATTATGTGTAAAATCATTTTCAAGAATGCGGACATTATTCAGGTCACCGAGATTTTGTGAATCCTTTCTGAGGTATTTAATTCCAACTCTTTTCTCAGAACTGATTAAAAAATTTATAAGATTATATTCCTTACGGTTGGAAGGGTAGACATTTATTGATGCATCGTACTTATGTCTGAGCCCTGAGACATATTTAAAAGAATTTACAATCCCTTCCTTTAAGAAATCAAAATAAAAAATATTATTGAAGTCAGGATTCCGGTCATACATTTCCCTGACGCCTTTATACATTACTAGCGCATCTATTTGTGCATCCGGAAGCTCGTTTCTCATAAGTTCCAGGGCGGGGGTGAACATTAAAGCATCACCGATTCCTGAGAGTGCAAGAATAAGTATTTTCATTTTATTTTTATAATCAATAAAAAATAAGCGGCACAATGGCCGCTTATTCTAAATTCATTTATGGATTTTATTTCCCGGAAGTATCAGGTTTAGGAACAGAATCAACCTGAATCTTATCCTTCCGTGTAAGGTCTTCATATTTTGCAATATTTGCCTTGACATTCCTGTCGTTCGGATACATCTGACCCAATCTCTGCCAGATGCCGAGAAGTTTATTATTATCCTTTAAATTTTCATATGTTTCAATTAATATCCTATATGGATTATAATACGACTGAACATCAGCAGGATTTTCTTCAAGCCTTCTCATTGCCTCTTTTTCAACTTCCGCAGCAATTTCTTTATACTGCTTATCCGCACCTGCACTGTAGTACATATTACCTACTTCAAACAGGATCTCATAATCCATTGGTATAATTTCTCTTGGTATTTTCTTTTCCATATCATCCAATGTAGAAACAGCCTGTTGATTTTTATTTGTGTTGATGAAATATATTGCCAGGCGCATAAATGCATTGCGGTAATTCTGTGTCATTCTGACATGATTATCATCAAAGAAAATATCCGGATTATTCAATCCTCTGAATTTAAAGCCCGGTTTATATGTTTTACTATAACCGGGATTTTCTATAAGCTCTTTTTCCAAAACATCCACATTCACAAATTCAATTCCCGGCTTTCTTTTTTCCGGAACCAGGCGAAGTGCCATCCCTTCCATTTTCAGATAATCCTGGAGCCCGATTTTGCTATCATCCGAACAGGTTACTGCAAAATAAATAGGGCGCTGCCAGTTATTATCCTGAACGATTTCTTTAACCATTAAATCCTGAACACGTACAGCTTTTATCTTACCATATGTAAGGGTGTTTTTCATAGTAAACTGAATATTACCCTCTTTCATAACACTTGAATCAGAAATATCATATTTCTGATAGACATCGGAGAGTGACTGATGAGTACCCGGTCCGGGAACAGGAATATTTATCCGCTGCGGTTCCCATTGAATAGGTCTAAGCTGGTCAATTTCAGCATTGCTCATATTGATATTTACTGTTCCTACACCATACGGATCGTTATTCTTCAATTGTTCAATATACCAGTTAGTGTTAAGCAGACTAAGATTTGCGATCTTAACATCTCTTCGAACTCCTTCCACATCCTGGAGATACCATAAAGGAAAAGTATCATTATCACCATTTGTAAAAAGTACAGCATTGGGTGCGCAGCTCTGAAGAAGGTTATAAGAATAATCCCAGGGTATCCAGTTATCTGAGCGATCATGAGTGAAATAGTTTGTCCTGAGCATATTATACGGAACAAAAACCACTCCAAATGCAAGCATACCTACAACACTTGCTGTTCTCAGGCTCTGAGTAGTGATTTTTTCCATGATAATATCAATCAATCCTCTTACTCCGACAGCAATCCAGATAGAGAAAACAAAGAATGCACCGACATAGAAATAATCTCTTTCTCTGGGCTGGGGTTCCTGCTGGTTCTGGTAAAAAGCTGTAAGGTAACCCATCAGGATAAACATAATCATGAAGACGGATGCCATCTTCCAATCTTTTCTGAAATGAAAATAAATTCCAAACAGACCAAGCAGGAGAGGGATGCCATAGAGGGAATCTTTAGCACTCCCATTGAAATCAATTCCTCCAAGAATATTCCCAAAGAAATTACCAATCTGGTTAAACGGAGCAACATCAGGGCCATCATCCTGTTCCCATCCTTCACGGCCAGCATAGTTCCAGAACCAATATCTTGTCATCATATGATTCATCTGATAGCGCCAGAAGAAATCAAGATCGGTTGAATAATTATTGTATACCACCATCTGGTGAGGTTCAGTTGCAAATCTTCTTTTGAATATAGGGAAATCACCATACTGTTCCCTATTAAGATAGCTAACAAGCTCAGTGAAATTATCAGGATCGTTTTCATTCATCGGCGGTTTCATATTCGAACGAATGATGACCATTGAGTAAGTTGTAAAGCCAATCAGTACAAGAATAAATGACATTAAGGCGAGATGGAGTGTAGGTTTATTTTCCTTCCGTGAATAAATAACTCCATACCATAGAATCGCGAGCATAACAGCCAGAATTATTACCGCAAGCAGACTATTATCGCCAGCAATTGCTGCCATAAGTCCCGGTAAGATTTTTACAACACCCGGATACACAATAAAAAGTGATGCACCACCGATAATCAAAGGAAGGTAAAATGAATTTCTAGTAAACACCTGTTTATAAAATATTCCCATAATCAGGGCACTTATCCCGAAAGCTATCAGTTTAAATTTAGTATCATAAGCCTGATACTCTTCCGGCGAAGGTGGTGTAGTCGAAGTGGAATTTGCCCACATCGCGAAAGAAATAACTAAAAGCACACCGACGTGGACTAAAAATATATATGCTGTTTTTCTGCATGCGGCTTCATCGACAAGATATTTTCTGAAAAGAATTACCATAGTAACGGGAACGATTGCAAGAATAGCCATCAGATGAACACCGGTGGCGATACCAATCAGGTAAGCAATCATCAAAATATATTTTTCATTATCAGGACGGTCGGCCTGTTCGTTCCATCTTATAATCAACCAGGTCACGAAGGCTACAAGGAAAGTGCTTGTGGCATAAACTTCAGCTTCAACACCGTTAAACCAGAAAGTGTCGCTGAATGAAAAAGAAAGAGCTCCTATTGAAGCTGCAAGGTAAGTAGCAACAGCATCCAGTGTGCTTTGAGGACCTCTTCCTTTATAATTTTCTATAAGCTTTACAGCGATTAAATACAGGAATAAAATTGATAATGCACTTGTCAGTACTGAAATAGTATTAATTCTTAAACCGATGTTCTCCACAAAAGGAATCATAGAAAAAAACTTCCCGATAAGCGCGAAGAACGGAGCTCCCGGGGGATGCGGAACCTGAAGGTAATTTGCAGATGCAATGAACTCACCGCAGTCCCAGAATGAAACCGAAGGCTGAACGGTAGAAAATAAAACAAAAAGAGATATGAGAAAAGTTACAGCCGCAAAAATTTTGTGAAGAACCTTATTGTTCATTATAACCTCAAAAATGAAAGATTCAAAAATTACCTACATGGAATCTATTTATCAATGGAAAAAATGGAAAAGCAGATGGATTTCTCCCTATGATCTGTTCTAGAAGGGAATGATTTTGTTGATAAATAAGTCTGGTTTTTAATTTATTACTCGTCTTTTTTCTTAAACAGATTTTCCAGTTTGGTCCTGTCTGCAGGTACGTAATATTTATCGTATAAATCTTTAAGATTTCTTAAAGAAACTGAATCAAAATCTTCTTCATCTTTATGCATTTTCACAAACATCTTATACATTTCAGCTTCTTCCCGCGTAAATTTCTTTTCATATCTTCTCAGACCGTCCAAATACTTCTGTTGATCTTTGAAAGCCATCATATCCTCCATAATATTATGAAGAAAAAAGAAAATATATATTCAAATTAACTATTATATATTTCAAATAACAGATGGAGATGATAATATCATATTGCCTGATTTTTTTGGTATTACATTATTATATTTGTCTGAAATATCCTGAAAAACAATATTTTTGACGTAACTGTTAACCAAAAGTTCATGAATTCTCAGCCATATTCGGTTTCTGTGATTCTCTCTGTATATAACAGAGAGAAAACTTTAAAAAGGTCTATTAATTCGCTTCTTTTGCAGACTTTTAGCGATTGGGAACTAATTGCAATTGATGATGGAAGCAGCGACGATTCATATAAAATTTTAAAGTATTATGAAAATCAGTATGATAATATAAAAGTCTACAATCAGAGCAACAGTAAGCTTGCCTACAGCCGCAACAGAGGGATAAGACTTTCATCGGGCAATTTCATAACTTTTCTCGATAGTGATGATGAATATAAACCCGAGCATTTATTGTTAAGAGTAAACTATATGCTAACCCATTCCCTTGTGGATTTTATTCACGGAGGGGTTAAAATTGTCGGAGATGAATATGTAAGGGATAAAGATAATCCTTATTGCTTTATACACTTGTCAGAATGCACTATAGGAGCAACATTTTTCGGAAAAAGTTCTGTATTCAAGGAGCTTGAGGGATTCAGACAGAATATTTACAGTGAAGATTCTGAATTTCTGAAGAGAGTCTCCGAAAAATATAAAGTCAAGAAGGTCAATTTTAGT
>DATICR010000329.1:0-2622 GCA_035456745.1 Ignavibacteriaceae bacterium | reverse complement strand
ATATCCTTTGCCGGGATGCCATCCAAATCCTCCCGCGGGTGCAGCAGATTTAAGAAAATCAGAGTTCTGATGAAAGTTCAAAACTCCTTTAGTAGAAACCTGCAGCTCACTATGGAATGAAAACCATACTTCACTCAATGTCTGTTCATAATGTTTGATTACTCCAGCCGGAGGGATGGCAAGATCACCCGTATTCTTAAAAACATAATCATAAATAATAAAATCATTATAACCCGGAAAACTCCAGGCCATTGATCTTTGTTTAACAGTTATACCCGTTGTTGTAGCCCATTCAATATAATTCATCTCTTCGGGAAGCTGCGGATTATATCCAGGTTTATCAGAATAATTTTCTGTTCTTTTAAATGGCATTATTTCACCTGATACAATTCCGTAATCATCCGTAAGGGTGGCCATTGAGGAATGGAAGAACAGAAAATCTTTTCGCTGAGGAGTAAACCCCGGTGGAATAAGAGTAAAAGCGTTTTTTGCTATAATCCAGGGACCGGAGCGGGCATTATGAAAATTTGCATTGGTAATATAACCGTTAGCTTTTAATTCATCATCGGGATAATCATATCCTGAAAAACCGGGAAAGAATCCAATACCGGTACTTTCAGTATAATCCCAGAATCCGGGATCGCCAATGTATCCCCAATTATAAAGAGTTTCCCATAACTTGCCTCTTGTATGAGTTGTAGAATTTTGCTGTGCTTCGACATGTGAAGCAGCTAAAATCACCAGAAGCAAAAGATACAGAAACGAATTAATTTTAAGCTTATTCATAAAGATACTCTTCTAAATTTTCAATAACTGAATGATACGCCTAATGTTACTTGTCTCGGGAGATTCCTGTACATAACCATATCCGGGAAGGGAGAACCATCAATATTGGTTGCAGGATATAAAGTCAGATTAGAATTAATAAATGCTGCTCTGGCCTCAGGTGAGGCATTCTGGAAAATATCAAGATTTGTCCAGGTATCATTAAATGCATTCCGGATTACGACGAACACAGCAGGCCGGATAAAACCAAAATCAATTTCCTTCCGGATCTCTATGTCGGCATTTTTATCTGCATTTTTCTCAAAAAGTGCTCCGGCCTCTGCAATAACATCACTTGGAATATTTTTATTGGGATAATATATCTGGTAATCAATTGTAAACAGCATATTTTTGAATATGCCGCCGAGCAATTCAAGATCACCTGGTGTTGCGAAAGTTATTCCAAACTTTAATTTAGGTTCATCATACACAATTTGATCACCGATATTGAATTCATGTATACCCTGGGTTTCGGAGCCGGGAGGATATATGGTAGTAGGATCTCCGGATATACCGTTTATACCTGTAGTAAATGTATAATTAAGATAACCTCCCCAGTAGCTAGTCAACGGTTTGCGGATAGATATTTCAACACCTTTGGAATCACCATAATCACCATTTCCCGATGTTTTATATTTCAGCAATCCAGGATCAGTAACAGTAACAGTTCTTACGGTTTGAGTTATGTCTTTATAGTAGGCAGTAATATCGAATACTATTCCCGATATATTATGTTCAATACCCAGCTCATACTCAACTGTTTTACGCGGTTTAAGATCTCTATTCCCCAGGTTGAATACAGTAGGGGAACCTGAAGTCGGATCAGTTATATATGTATCAAGTATTCCCGAGACATATGTTCCTTCACCATAATCGCCGAAATTTGCTCTTTGAAAAAAATGTCCGTAAGAAAAATGCAGCACAGTATTTTCAGAAATAGGATGCGAAATTCCAATTCTGGGTGAAAGCTGGCTAAAAGTTGAAGTGGGTTCAGTCAGTGCCACGGCGGTTGTACTATCCTGCTGAGCTTTAATAGTACCGAACGGATCGAAGGGATCAAGATATTTTTTATCGTTAGGATTATAAAAATCGAAACGAAGTCCGGCATTAATTATAAGACCTTCGAATTCAAGTTTTGTCTGAGCATAAACGTCTCCTTCATAAGGATGATAAACGGCGTTTTCAATTGCGCGGTTTGCCTTTGCCTCCTGATAACGGTCAAGTATATAATATGTGAAATCCCCTCCTGCTTTAAGCTGAGTGCTCTGACTCATCTGCGAGATCACATCACCTGAAAAAGTAAGGTTTGTATTTTTATCGTGTCCCCGATAATAAATTCCTGTACTATGCAAACCTATAATATTCTCAAAGGCATCTGGGATTTCATTTCCCTGGGAATCCACGGCCCTCAAAATATCCAGCTGAATTCCTGAGTCCCATCCGTTTACATCCCCGGGAAATGTTGACTGGGAATTATAATTAAAAACCCTGCTTAATTGGAATACATAAAAAGTGCTTGGATTGAGTACATGAGTAAATTGAAGAGTCTGACCATCATTCCTGTTTTCAGGATAACCTGTCAGATCATAATAAGCATATTTACCTGACAATCCGAGTCGCGGTGTGGACATGAAATCGAAATTCATAAATTCCATACCGGCATTTGTATTAGCAATACCATAATACCCTGATACCATAAATTTTATTGATGATGTGAGATTATAATTCAACTTTGCGACTCCATCAAACCAGGTTCCCCTGCTTCTGAAACTATTTCCTGTAACGGGAGGAACATCT
>DATICR010000328.1:0-4155 GCA_035456745.1 Ignavibacteriaceae bacterium | reverse complement strand
TGTAATAACTCACGGCAATGGTCCCCAGGTTGGGAATATTCTTTTAAGAAATGAAGCGGGATATAATCAATATAAAATTCCTAAAATGCCGCTGGATATATGTGTAGCTGATTCCCAGGGCGGTATAGGTTATATGATAGAACGGCAGATGAAGAATATACTTGTAACCAACAGGATTAGGAAAAATGTTGTTACTGTCATTACAGAAGTCCTTGTCGATATTAACGATCCTGCTTTTAGCGAACCAACTAAACCTGTCGGTGCTTTTTTTTTACGGGAAGAAGCTCAGCTGCTTGCCAGGGCTAATAACTGGGTAATCAAAGAGGATCCGCGTAAAAGAGGATGGCGTAGGGTTGTTGCTTCTCCGAGACCGCTTGAAATTGTGAATAAAAAAATAATCAAAGATCTCGTTAAAAAAGGATCAATAGTGATTGCTGCCGGAGGCGGCGGGGTGCCGGTGTACCGGGATAGAAAGAAACATTTACAGGGAGTTGAGGCTGTAATCGATAAAGATCTTGCTTCTTCACTGCTTGCTAATGAAATTGGTGCGGATGCTTTCTTTATTTTAACGGATGTTAAGAATGCATATGTAAATTTTAATAAGCCGGGACAAAAAGCACTTGAAACAATTTCCGTAGAGGAAGCAAAAAAGTGTCTTGAACAGGGTGAATTTTCTAAAGGGAGTATGGGTCCAAAAATTGAAGCGGCAATCGAGTATGTTGAGCACGGCGGAAAAGAGACCATAATTACAGAAGCATCGGCATTGGCAGATAAAGATGCCGGAACAAAAATAGTAAAAGAAAAACATTAAAAAATAATTATAGGAAATTATATGGCAGTCAATATGAAAGGCAAAAGCCTTATCTCGATAAATGATTTAACTATCGAAGAGATATACGAAATATTTGATGTGAGTAAAACCTTAAAAGAATTACGCCTGACAGGGCAGCCCCACAAATGGCTTGAAGGTAAGACTCTGGGAATGATTTTCGCAAAGCCTTCGACAAGAACAAGGGTTTCTTTTGAAACAGGAATTTATCAACTGGGAGGAATAGGATTATATTTCGGACCAAATGATCTTCAGCTTAAAAGAGGTGAAACAATCTCTGATACTGCAAAAGTGCTTTCGCGTTACCTTGATGGGATCATGATCCGTACTTTTGATCATCAGGATGTAATTGATCTAGCCAGGTTTGGATCTATCCCTGTCATCAACGGTCTAACCGATCTTCTTCATCCCTGCCAGGTACTTACCGATCTCTTCACGATACTTGAAAAAAGAAGAGAACTGAGGGGATTGAAACTTGCATATATCGGTGATGGAAATAACATGGCTCATAGTCTTCTGAATGGTTGTTCTAAAGTTGGGATGCATATAAGCATTGCTTCTCCTTCGGGCTATAAACCAAACCAGGATATAGTTAATAATGCAAAAACGAACGCCAAAAAGATGGGGAGTAAAGTAGAAATACTTGCCGACCCTGTTGCAGCAGTGAAGAATGCAGATATAATCTATACCGATGTTTGGGCAAGTATGGGACAGGAAGCGGAAGCCAAAGAGAGAATTAAAAAGTTTGTCGGGTTTCAGGTAAATGAAAAACTTGCTAAAAATGCTAAGAATGATTATTTGTTTATGCACTGTCTGCCGGCTCACCGCGGCGAAGAGGTTGCTGCAGAAGTAATCGATTCTGAACATTCAATCATTTTTGATGAAGCTGAAAACCGCCTCCACGTTCAGAAAGCAATAATGGCATTGGTAATGTGAAAATGCTATAAGAACAGTCTGCTTCATTATCATAATAATCAGCGTTCCCATATGTTGACTGAAATATCACTACAGAGTTAACAGAGGCAACGGAGAAAAATATAATATTCTCCGTTCCCTCTGTTTCACCACGGTTATTGATACTCACTCATTTCAACTTAACCCAATAAAAAAGTTAATATGCCCATTGAATGTTTTGTCGACTGCCAACTGTGGACTACCTTTTTTTTGCCTATCGAAGCGAAGCGGAGATCCCGCTATGCGGGACTGCCTCTTGCTCCTGCCTACTGAAATCCTATCCTCCGAACAACTCATAATACGTCTTATAGTATGGCCTCGCAGGTGATTCAATTAAAAATATTTTCGAATTTTCCTGCAATACATTAATCTTCATATTTATCTCGGCTTCAATCTTTATATAATCATCCTTTTCCATCTCACAACTATTTATTTCAATCTTGCCGTCGAGAAGATAAATCGAATAGACATTTCTCTCATCCAATTGAATGTCAACTTCTCCTTGCTTAAGAATTATCTCCCTGATAGAATAAATCGAAGCTTCCATCTCAAGCGGTGAATTGTCACCCTTGTAATCTTTTATTACCATGCTGTCCCTGGTAGTAACAGGGAAACATTGGGATTTGTAATCATTATAAGATGCAGGGTTTGCCAATGTTCTGCTTAAATCCGGATCAATCCAGATCTGGAATATTTCGGAACCTGACTTAAAGTTTTCAGCATGACTGATTCCATTTCCTGCCCTGATGATTTGAACATCTCCTTTATTAAGCGGTTTCCATTCTTTGTTTTTAGAATCGTAATGCTCTATCTCCCCGTTAAGTACAAACGACATTATCTCAAATCCTTCATGAGGATGCTCGCTTAACAGACTTCCCTGGTCTGACCATGCGTGCGCCCAATAAAATATATTTGAATATGGTTTAAATGATTTTCCATCACTGATAACAACAGGACGGTTTTCCTTAATTTCTCCTCCGTTAAATGACCCCACAACCTGATCATCTTTTTTTAGTATATCAAAAGGCATATTTGCCTCATCATAATATTTATGTTATTTTTCAAATGTATCTTTAAGAAGACTTATTTTTTAATTATCAACATATATCAAAAAACTCTCCTTATGCCGGATATTGCTTAACAATTTCCCGGTAAACCTAAAATTATATTCATTTTAATTATCTGATTATTAATAATCATTTAACATAATCTTTAATCATTAAGGAGAACGAAATTGATTAACCTGAAACAATATGGTTTAGATCCATTTTTCCAACAGGAATTTGAAAAATTCCGTCAATCAGATTTTGAACCCGGTCGCATAGCTGTAGAAAACAGGGAACGATATATTGTTATTGCAAAATGTGGTGAAATTTCAGGCGAAGTGTCCGGAAAATTTTTATTCGATGCACCAGCTTCGTCTGCATTTCCTAAAACCGGAGACTGGGTCGTAATTTCCTGTTTCCAGGAAGAAAATAAGTGTATAATTCATAATGTACTAAAACGGCGATCACACTTTTCACGGGGAAAACCGGGAGGTGAGACAGGAAAACAGGTAATAGCCGCAAATATTGATTACCTCTTTATCGTGCAAAGCTTTAATTCCCGTTTCAGCATTAACAGGATGGAACGTTATATACTTATGGCAGAAGAAGGAAATTGTAAACCGGTGATTATTATGAATAAAAATGACCTTACCGGTAATGAAGCTGAACTTCTTGATGAAATCAGGATACGTTTAAAAGAAATTCCTCTTTTTTCTATAAGCTGTGAAACCAAAAAAGGAATTGATGAGCTGAACAATTTTATTTCAGAGTGCAAAACTTATGCATTGGTTGGTCCTTCGGGAACAGGGAAATCGACTATCATAAATACCCTTATGAATTTTGATGTCCAGAAAACTGCGGCTGTCCGCTTAACCGATGGAAAAGGAAAACATACAACTACGAGAAGGGAATTATTCCTTTTGCCGAACGGTGGAATAGTTATTGATTCTCCAGGTATGAGAGAATTTAAGCTTTGGAAAAATGATATCGATGGCGGCAGTTTGTTTTCGGACATCACTGAATTTGCCGCCGGGTGTAAGTTTGCCGACTGTTCACACACTCACGAGAGTGGATGCGAGGTAAAAAAGGCAGTAGAAGAAGGTATTATTAAACAGGAACAATTAAATAATTATTATAAACTGAAGAAAGAAACTGAATATCTTGATTCATTAATTGATAAAAATATTTATCTTGAGAAGAAGAAAAAGGTAAAACAGCTTCACCGGGAGATAAAGCGATATTATAAGGAAAAAAGGGATAAACGGATGTAGTTTATGCCGGTAAAAACTGATTTAAAATTGAACGCATTTTGCGAAGGTAAAGACA
>DATICR010000327.1:0-2478 GCA_035456745.1 Ignavibacteriaceae bacterium | reverse complement strand
TCTTACTGATCGGATAAATTTTGTAATCGGCTCCTTCCGTCAGCCTGCGTTGGTAGAGGAGTTTATTGATGGGAGGGAGCTGAATGTTGCGGTACTAGGAGATAAGAATCCTGCAGCTCTTCCTATAAGCGAAATTGATTTTACAGAAATGCCCGATTCTCTATATAATATTGTTAGTTATCAGGCCAAGTGGGATCCGAACCATGAGGCATATCATAAAACAATTCCCTGCTGCCCTGCTAAACTTCCTAAAAGAATAGAGAAAAAAGCAAAGGAAATTGCCCTGCATGCTTTCAGAATTATGAACTGCAGGGACTATGCAAGAGTCGATATGAGATTGGCTGCAAATGATAAGCTATATGTTCTTGAAGTAAATCCTAATCCGGATCTCACTGAAAGCGCCGGGTTCATGCGTTCAGCTGAAGCAGCGGGGTATAGTTATATCAGAACTTTGAAGTCTATCATTAATCTGGCGTTGAAGAGAGGAAGGAGGGCGAATTATGCGAGCTGATCGGAATGAGGCGGAAAAAGTAGGCAATAGGCAGTTGCAGTAGGCAAACTTTTATACAATGAGCAGGATTTTGTATAGCGGTAATGGAATAAAAGAAAAAAAAGTTGTCCATTATTAATTCCAAATCCAATTCGTCAATCCATAAATTTCTCAATTCAATCCGCGAATTCGCAAATTAATTTGCCAATTCAATTTGCCAATTCGCCAATTTCAGTTCGCTAATTCAATCCAGCAATTCGCCAATTCCTCAATTCGTTAATTCAATCCGCCAATTCGCCAATTTCTCAATTCGCCAATTCATCCAGCAATTCGCCAATTCAATTCAAATCTTATGCTTCAATAACTGCAAGAGCAGGGTATTTTTGTTTTGCTAACTCAAAAAGTCCGAACATCACACCTGTATAAAAAAGATTTCCAACCAGGTTATATCCGAAAAATGGAAGTCCTGCGGTATAACAAGCTAACAAACCTGTTCCGGTAACAGGATATAAAACGCCTGTTGTCCAAAAAGCGAAATTAGTAATTAGAAAAAATAAAACTGCGGCAGCTAATGAAGCGGCTGCAATACTGCGAACATTCTTCTTTTTTATCATCATACCAATAGCGACAATTAAAGCAAATGAAATATAAACCGCAATGATTGTTGAATGATAGCCGAGTATTAAATCGGTTAAAAACATTGCGGTTAATGGTACTACAAATGCCAGCTTTTTATTTGTGAAATATGCTCCGCCGAATAGGGCCATCGCTCCGATAGCCGTAAAGTTCGGCAGATGGGGCATCAGTCTTGTAAATGCTGCAGCAGCGATCAATCCGCAAAGCACCAGAATTCTTGGGGAAAATAATTTTGTGTCCATTTAAGACTCCTTCCGGGTAAATTGAACTATATTTTTTTATGAATATTATATTCTGTTTTTTCTAAAGATAAAGATAAAATATAAACCGTCCAAAATTATGTCAATGATTAAATTTTTATTTTAAAACCACCGTAAACTGAAAGCCTGGGAGTTGCATATCCGTAGACTTCTTCGTAATAAGTATCCAGAACATTATTTACACTTGCATGTAGCTCCAAATAATTAAATACATCATAAGAAGCTGCAAAATTAATTAAGGTATAAGTATTAAGCTGTATCCGTTCCGATTGAGTACCATTGAAATATTTATCATCCCTTTTGCCGACAAATATTATTTCCAGATTAGCATTAAACTTTTGAAGGAAAGAATAATTTGCACTTAATACTCCTTTATGAACGGGTCTTCTTAATAAAGGAAGATTTTTATCGGGAGAATTATCGCTTAAATCTTTTGTCTTTGTATATGTATAATTCGACTTAATTTTTAATCTTTGTAAGGGCACTACCGTAACATAGAACTCCAGTCCATAGCTTTCCGATTTATCTACATTAATAGTCTTAAAATTTTGATCAAAGCCAAATAAGTCGTCAAAGGTGTTACGGAAATATGTTACACCTGCAGACAAATCGTTATCGAAAAGAAATTGTTCAATGCCGGCATCCCAACCTGTGCTTTTTTCGGGTTTAAGATTTTCATTACCAAATGAAGGATCAAACAAATAGAAAAGGGAAGGTGTCTTGAATCCGGTACCGTAAGTAGCTTTTAACTTTGTTCCTGTCTCCCATATAATAAAAGCCGGAGCTATTCTGTATGTCAGTGCATTACCGAATTTATTATGATGGTCGTATCTTATTCCAAGATTAAAAAAGAATAAATCGGAGATATTACTTTGATCTTCAATAAAAATACCGTTTGTTATTGCACTTTTTAAAGGGAACGTACTTACAAAATTTCCGTACTGAGAAAATATAAAATAATCGCTTAAGGCTGTTTCCTTTTCATTTTCAACACCGAGTGTCAAAGACAATGGCTTCCCCAGATTAAGTGTATTTTGAAAATCAAATTTCATTTTTCTTCCGTCATAAATGCTGTTAGAAGAAGAAGGATTA
>DATICR010000326.1:0-5884 GCA_035456745.1 Ignavibacteriaceae bacterium | reverse complement strand
ATATGGAGGGGCTTATAGATTATTCACCACTGTGTATAATAGGTTTGGTGTAAGTATAAAATTTGTAGATACAACAAATCCCGAAAATGTAAGAAATGCCATATCTAACAAGACGAAACTAATCTGGCTTGAGAGTCCCACAAATCCGCTTTTAAAAGTATCGGATATACAAAGAATTTCGGAAATAGCAAAAGAAAACAATATTCTACTCTGTGTAGACAATACTTTTGCAACTCCCATAATTCAAAAGCCGCTCGATCTTGGTGCCGATATTGTTCTCCATAGCGCGACAAAATATATTGGCGGTCATACGGATGTACTGGCAGGAATTGTTGTAACGAATTCAGATGAACTGGGCGAACAATTAAAATATATCCAGAATGCAACAGGCGGTGTGCTATCTCCTTTCGACAGTTGGCTGCTCATCAGAAGCATAGAAACTCTTAAAATAAGAGTTGAAAGACACTCTGCCAATGCCATCAGAATTGCTGAATTTCTTGATGAAAAAGAAGGAATAAAAGATCTGTTCTATCCCGGCCTTCGAAGTCATCCCAATTATTCAGTTGCACTGCGTCAACAGAGATTCCCTGGTTCAATCATTTCCTTCTCGCTTGAAGAGGATACGGAGGAGAATGCAGTGAAATTTGTAACATCAACGAAATTGTTTAATCTTGCTGAAAGTCTCGGTGGAGCGAAAAGCCTGATCTGCCATCCGCCTTCAATGACGCATAAATCCATCCCCAGGGAAAAGAGACTGCAGTCGGGAATCGCGGACAGTCTTATAAGATTATCTGTAGGATTGGAAGATTCCGTTGATCTGATTAATGATATTGAGCAGGCATTATCAAAAGTCAGTGATAAAAAAGAAACCGGAAGTTTTGTTAAATAATAATGAAAGATATCATATGAATCGGAATAAAATTAAAATCGGACTATTTGGTTTTGGCTGTGTGGGGAAAGGACTTTATTCAGTACTGGAAAAAACACACGGACTGAAGGTTGAGATTGCTAAAATTTGTGTGAAAGATGAAAATAAATCAAGGACTATAGATGAAAAATATTTTACGTATGATAAAGATGAACTGCTTGAAGATCCTGATGTAAATGTAATAGTTGAATTAATAGATAATTCTGCTGATGCATTTGATATTGTATCCAAAGGCTTAAAGAACGGCAAGGCAGTTGTCACGGCAAATAAGAAAATGGTTTCTGAAAATCTGGAAGAATTAATCTGTCTGCAGACAGAAACCAAAACCCCGCTTTTATATGAAGCTGCGTGTTGCGCAAGTATTCCTTTGATAAGGAATTTCGAAGAGTATTATGATAATGATTTAATGCAGTCGTTCAGCGGAATAATGAACGGTACCACAAATTTTATATTAACAGACATTTTCAGAAACAGAAAGAAATATGATGAGGCTCTGGGATTTGCGAAGCTTCACGGATATTCTGAAAGCAACCCGGTGCTGGATGTCGAAGGCTACGATTCAAAATATAAACTGAGCATCCTTCTTACACACGCTTTCGGACTCATAATTAAACCTGAAGATATATTCAATCTCGGAATTCAGAGGATAAATAAATTTGATATACAATTTGCCCGTGAGAAAGGAGCAAAAATAAAACTCATTGCACGGGCGCAGAAACTAAATAACGGCGGGATAGCTGCATTTGTACTCCCTGAATTCATATATGCAAACAATGAATTATCCACCGTTGATGGCGTCGATAATGGAATAGTGACCGAAAATTATTTTGCCGACAGAAATATTTTTATCGGTAAAGGTGCAGGGGCAGTACCTACTGCGGCTGCCGTACTATCTGATTTGTCTGCCCTGACATATAATTACAAGTATGAATATAAGAAAAAATTGCAAGCCAATGGGACTTTTCACGATATGGACTTTTTCATAGACATTTATTTAAGATTTAATCGTGATACTGATATTTATTTAACGGAATTCGAAGAACTTTATGAGAAATATGATTCAAGAGTGTATAGTTATATAACAGGTAAAATAAATTTCCGGAAATTCATTTCTTCGGATTGGATTAAAAATGAAAATGTGAACGTGATATTATTAAATAATAAAATTGAGAAAATTAATTAGACAGAATATTAACTAATTGCTGTCGGCTTTTTCTGAAAGTACACAACGCTAAAAACAAAGCGGAAATTACGGAATCTGTCTTCATCGAAAGTTCTCAATACCTCATTATATGACAGAATGATAATTTTTCTGTATAATGACTAATAATTAAGCTATCATTTACCATGCATGCGTACTTAGCGGTAAAATTCCTCAATTGTCATTAGTCAATTGTCATTGGCCATTTGTCATTCTTACAAATTCTTCTCTCTCTTCCCAATTGAGGAATCTGCCGTTATAACTTGAGGTAACAGTCATACTGTTCACATCATTTACCCCCCTGGATTTTACGCAAAGATGATCGGCTTCAATTAGTACTGCCACATCCTGAATCTTAAGAATATCCATGATTTCATCGGCAATCTGGACTGTCAGTTTTTCCTGCTGCTGGGGTCTTTTTGCATAATACTGCACGATACGGTTTAATTTTGAAAGTCCCAGCACCTGTCCCGCCGGATAATAGCCAATGTGCACTTTCCCGATTATCGGTATAAAATGATGTTCACAGGTTGAAAAAAGTGTAATGTTTTTCTCGATTATCATTCGATCATAATTATACTTATTCTTAAAAAGAGATATCTTTGGTTTATTAACTTCATTTAATCCGCTGAATGTTTCGTTGACATACATTTTAGCTACCCTGCGCGGAGTATCTTTCAGACTATCATCATCAAGATCCAAACCCAGCACTTCCATTATTTCACGAAAATTTTTTTCTATTAATTCGATTTTCGTATCATCATCAATCTCAGAGTTCAATTTATATTTCTTAATTAATGAATTATCGGTTTTATCAATTTCCTGTAAATTTCCTGATTTGAAATTGGGGTCTCTCATAATGTTTCCGTATTAAGTGAATAAATAAGTTCAATGTTTAGAGGATTAAATAATGAAAAGGTTACAAATTTGATAAACTGTTAAAACAGTTATGTTGGCAGTACTATTATTTTAGGTGTCCCGATAAATTGAGGTGTTATCCTTTCCCTTGCTTTCCATACCCTTACATTAATAATCCCACATCTTCGGGGGATTATTATTTTTGATTAATTATATAATCCATTACATTATCTGCAACACGGTCGCATCTTTCATTACCAAAAGTAAAGAGTTCCGTAACATCGAAATCCTGACCTATAAATTCCCGCATCATTGTTCTCGCTCTGTGAAGTCTGACCTTAACATTCACCTGAGAAATAGAAATAGCTTCAGCAACTTTTTCAATACTCATCCCTTCAATTTCCTTCAAAATATACACTGACTTATATTTTTCAGGAAGCTTCAGGATAGCATCCTCCAGAATTTTTTTTCTTTCCTTATCCATATATTTACTCTCAGGATTTAGATGTTCTCCGGCCGGTAAAGTTACAATTTCATCGATACTAATCGATTTTTTCTTTTTCCTTTTCAACATAAGGCATTCATTTATAAGAATGCGCGTCAGCCAGGTAGAAAATTTTGCCTCACCCCGGAACTGTTCTAATTTTTCATATGCTGTAATAAATGCCGTCTGGATAACTTCTTCGGAGTCATCATCATAGACCCCATAACTTATCGCAATTCTGTACATCCTTTGATTATATCTTTTCACAATCTCACGGTAGTATTCAACACTACCTTCCCTTACTCGGGCTATCAGTTCTTCATCTGTAAGGTTTTTTAACTGATCTTTTTTAAGAACCTGCATACTTAAAATTGTTTTTGTTAAATATAATAAAAGTATAATATATAATATAATAAGTGACTTTTATTACCAGTCCGTAACCTTACCCTCTCAGAATTCATCTATATATTAAAATAAGAAAGGAATAATGCCATGCTTACCGTCAGTATCGTCATCTTTGCAATTGCAGCAGTTTTTGGACTCTTAAATCTAATTGCTATTTTAAGTAATAAAACAACCTCAAAACCGATTGTATTCACTCATGGAATCCTGGCTGCTCTTGCATTAATACTTTTAATAATTTTTGCAGTAAATGCAGCAGGTGCTTCACCCATCGTTAGTCTTGTACTTTTTATAATTGTCGCACTAGTTGGATTTTTTCTATTTGCGCGTGATCTATCTCATAAGCCGGGTCCAAAGGCAGTGGCAGTCATTCACGGACTAGTTGCGGTTATTTCATTGATTATTCTTATAATATTTGCGACGGGTATATGATGCAATTTGTCGAAAATATAATCAAGGGCAGACTATTCGGTCACCCTATTCATATGATGCTAGTCCACTTCCCAGCTGCCCTTTTTCCTGTAAGTGCAGTTCTATGCCTGCTATCCTACATTCAGAGTGATAGCATATTATCATTATTCAATTTTTATATAATCTGCACCGGTACCGTAATAGGATGGATTGCCTTAATTTTTGGTCTGATTGATTTGTTAAAATTCCAAAAGGATAAAAAACCTTTTATGACAGGTATTATTCATGGCAGTTTAAACACTTTATGGCTTTCGGTTTTTTCAGTCTTGGGGGGTATTCAGATTAAATTTTATCCCTCTATTCCTGTTCCCTCATTAACTGCAGTTATCATTGAAATTATTGTGGTATTAATTATGCTTTACAGTAATCATCTGGGCGGCGAGCTGGTATTAAGATACAGTGCCGGTATGGATGAAGACTTTAAGTCAGGAAGATTTTAGATAGATGAGTTTCACTGCGTTGCAGAGTTTGAGACTTGAAAATTCTGGGACTTGAAGACTTTGGGACTGGGGACTTGGAGACTTAGAGACTTAGGGACGTTGAAAAAAAGGGAAAGCATTGCTGCCTTCCCTTAATATTTTTAATTATCCCAATCAGCGTAACAGTATCATCTTCTTTGCGCTGACAAATCCGTTCATTTCAATTTTATAATAATATACACCACTGCTTAATTTTGTTGCATCAAAGTTTACTTCATATGTTCCGGCTTTAACTTCTCTGTTTACCAGTTCAGCAACCTTTTGGCCTATAACATTATATACATTGAGAGAAACAAATCCATCGGAAGGAATGGAATATTTTATCTTAGTAGTCGGATTAAATGGATTAGGATAATTCTGACTGAGATCATAATTGATTGGGGTAGTGTTGTAATTAACTTCAACAATTTTACTGTATTTAATTGTTCCATCGAAGTCTATTTGTTTAAGACGATAATAACTCCTGCCATTCAGAGGTTTTGTATCTTTAAATGAGTAAGTTCTTGGCGAAGTACTATTACCGGCACCACTTATAAAACCAAGTGTCCCCCAGTTACCATCAATCATTCGCTCAACATTGAATCCGTAATTATTTGTCTCAGTTGCAGTCCTCCATGATAATACCACATCTTTTTCATTTACTTTAGATGTAAATGAAACCAGCTCAACAGGAATCGGAGTTTCACCGATTTTCATAATCATACCATTATCTCCCACTGCATAACCGGTACCTGTATCGGTAAGACATATTCCTCTTACCATATTTCCCGTATTACTTTCCTGCGGTATCCAGTTATTACCTCCGTCCGTTGTATGAAGAATAACTCCGTTCAGGCCTCCGACGGTTCCGTTATTTGCGTCGACAAATGATACCCCATTCAGAAAAAATATTGTATTGCTGTTCTGCTGAATCCAGGTTGTGCCGCCGTCAGTAGTATGAAGGACTAATCCGTTCTGAACCGGATAAGGGGTAGAACCAACAGCAGTACCATTATTTGCGTCTGTAAAGGAGACACCATAAAGGGAACCGTTTGTGCCAGATGTCTGAGGATTCCATGTAG
>DATICR010000325.1:0-7716 GCA_035456745.1 Ignavibacteriaceae bacterium | reverse complement strand
GATTAACAAGATATCCGGAAGGACTTGCTTCAGCACTTGAAAAAATATCCAATTGCACTGATGATCTTCAGTCTGCAAATAAAGTGACTGCCGCAATGTACATCGCAAATCCTTTGAAGAAAACAGGAATGAAGCTTTCTGATTTAACGAGCACACATCCACCTATTTCGGAAAGAATAAAAATATTAAGGGGAATGATGTATGGTGCCGGGTTTACGGATTATCAGAAATCATTTTCTACACTAAAAAAATCCTCTTCATCAATAATACCACCGTCGGGATTGAAAGATACAGAAAAAGTTCCGTTAAGATCTGCAGGTGAAATTCAGGCAGAGCCTTTATCGGCTGTTGATCAAAAAAGAAATTTGGGGAATATAATAATGGCAGTAAATGACTATTCTTCGATCACATGCGAGTGCGGTCTCAAAATAAAGCTCCCTTCCGGATTTGGAATGAACAAGCCGGAGATTACTTGTCCTAGGTGCGGAAGAAAACATATGGTCGAGTCCGCCAGCAAAATTAAAATGTAAAAACTCATAGTCCTCAATCGGCGATCCTCGATCGTTAAATTATACCACTTATTTCATGAACTCGAATTATTTATTAGAAGAATGGATATCAAGCAACAAATAATAATCTGATAATCACACAATGTTTATGGTATAAGCAATCAGATTAAAGAGAAATGAATTACAAATAGGTGAACAAGATGGGTCTTCGGGTCTTCAGTGCTGATAATTCAAATATAATCACTTTTTGCTTCTTAGCTTTCTAATTTTTATCATAGCACTTTGATTTATCAGAGTTGGAGTAATTATTGGCGACAATTGATCTATTATTACTTATAGGTTCAATTCTTATTATTATCAGCATATTATTTGCCAAATTATTTCATAATATAGGCATTCCAACATTATTATTATTCATTGTTGTAGGTATGCTCGCAGGTTCTGAGGGTATTGGGGGAATCTATTTTAATGATGTCATACTTGCACGTTCCATCGGTATTATATCACTTGTATTCATTCTGTTCTCTGGAGGGTTGGATACAAAATGGAGCGAATCGAAAAGTTCATTTAAACCTGCTTTTACTCTAGCTACACTTGGTGTATTTATAACAGCAGCTATAGTGGGATTGTTTGTCATGCTGATTTTCAAGACGTCTTTTTTATGGGGCTTTTTGGTCGGGTCAATCATTTCCTCTACTGATGCTGCTGCAGTGTTTTCAATCCTTAGAACCGGAAATATTAGTCTTAAAGGAAGTGTAAAACCATTGTTAGAGCTTGAATCGGGCAGTAACGATCCAATGGCAATTTTTTTAACAGTCGGAACAATTGAGTTATTATTGCATCCTGAAGGTTCCGTCCTTCACATATTGCTGATCTTTTTCCTCCAGATCGGCATTGGATCTGCTTTGGGATTTATCGGCGGAAAATTAATGATCTATCTGATTAATAAGCTGAATTTCTTTTACGAGGGTATTTATCCGGTTTTTGCCTTAGCTATTTCGGTGCTTATTTATTCTTTTACTGCCTCCATAGAAGGCAGCGGTTTTTTAGCTGTTTATATGGCTGGTATAATTATGGGAAACGGTCAATTCATTCATAAAAAATCACTCTTGCGTTTTTTTGACAGCCTTGCCGTGTTAAGTCAGATTACCATGTTCGTTACCCTGGGTTTACTTGTATTCCCTTCCGACTTAATACCCATAATCGGTACCGGACTTTTACTTAGTGCAATTTTAATGCTTATCGCACGTCCTTTGAGTGTTTTTGTTACATTAATCCCTTTCAAATTTAATCTCCCGGAAAAAACGTTTATTTCGTGGGTTGGTCTTCGGGGTGCGGTACCCATTATCCTCGCTTCTTTCCCATTGGCTGCGGGAGTTATAAATTCAAGATTAATTTTTAATGTTGTATTCTTTATTGTTTTAACCTCAACTTTATTACAGGGATGGTCGCTCAACTTCGTTTCAAAATTACTAAATCTTGCAAGACCGGCAGCAAAGAAAATTATTGCACCTATAGAATTCACATCAGATAACGACTCAGAAACAGAACTTGTTGAAATTTTTATACCGCATCATTCCTCCGTTCGGGGTAAACAAATTGTGGATTTGAATTTTCCTGAGGATACAAGAATTGTGCTTGTTGTTCGGAATGATAAAAATATTATTCCGGTTGGAAACACAATTCTTGAAGAGGGTGATCTTTTATTATTGCTGGCTAATAAGAAAAATAAGGAATCAGTTAATGAAATATTTAACAGATAGATATGTACAACAGCATCGATGCTGCTATGCATAATAAATTTGTTGCTTTACTCCGCGGAATAAATGTCGGGGGTAGTGCGGTGATGAAAATGACCGATGTGAAAAAACAATTTGATGAGGCCGGCCTTTCTGATGTAAAGACTTATATTCAATCAGGAAATGTTATATTTACTTCTCCTGAAAAAGATACCTCCAAAATTTCACTGAAGCTTAAAAAGCAGTTTCAAAAATCATTCAATCATAACGGTGAAATATTTATTCTATCTCCGGAACAGCTCAAAACAGCGCTTGCCCATTGTCCCTTTGAACCGGAGAAAAATGAAGCAAAGCAATTGTGTCATCTAATGTTTTTATCAGATAAACCGGGCAAGCAGCAAATTGATAAACTCATGGGAATGAGCGGGGAAGAATATTCTTTTGCTGTTCACGATAAAGTACTCTATTATGCTTACCCCCGGCAAATTGCAGGACATCGACGTAATATCAATTTTGAAAAAGTGCTTGGTGTGTCAGGCACAGCCCGTAGCTGGAAAGTAATCAGTAAACTTATTGAATTATCTTCTGAATAATTTATTATTGTCACCATGATGCAAAGACACAAAGAAAATATTGTCATAAAAATATTGGAATGATAAATGAATGATGAACCGGTAATAGTTGAACAAACTTTTGATACTCTTCCGGCAAAAATCTGGAAAGCAATTACTGACAAAGAGGAAATGAAGAAGTGGTATTTTAATATTAAGGAATTCAAACCCGAAAAAGGGTTTGAGTTTCGTTTTTGGGCAGGGAAGGATGAAAAAAATCAATATGAACATGTTTGCAAAATTACCGAGTTAATCCCGGAAAAGAAATTAACTTACAGCTGGAGATTTGAAAGTTATGAGGGTTTATCATTTGTTACTTTTGAATTATTTCCTGAAGGAAAAAAGACAAGATTTAAACTGACGCACGCCGGACTCGGGACTTTCCCGGCTGATAACCCTGATTTCGCAAGGGATAATTTTGTTGAAGGATGGAATTATATTATAAGAACAAGTTTAAAGAATTATATCGAGGATAAGTGATGGTATTAATTGTAAATTATAAATTGTTAATTGTCAATTTCCAATGAAGCTGAATACTATAATAACAGGATCGACCGGTATGGTAGGAGAAGGTGTTCTGCACGAATCTCTCAATCATCCCGAAGTAGAATCGGTGCTGGTAATAAACAGAAGAAAATGCAATGTACAGCATCTGAAATTGAAAGAAATATTAATTGATAATTTCTATGATTTGTCTTCAATAGAAAATCAGCTTTCTGGTTATAATGCCTGCTTTTTCTGTCTGGGCACAACTTCTGTTGGTAAAAGTGAAGAGCTATACAATAAAATAACTTTTGAACTCACAAAAACATTTGCAGATACCCTGATCAGACTTAATCCGGAGATGACTTTTTGTTACATATCGGGGGCCGGAACAAATAGTTCCGAAAAAGGAAAGCTTATGTGGGCGCGAGTAAAAGGAAAAACAGAAAACTACCTTATAAGTCTCTTCCCAAAAGCATATATGTTCCGTCCGGGATTAATTATTCCTACAAAAGGTCTAAAAAATACCTTAACACCTTATAAAATATTTGCACCGCTTATCCCCGTGGTGAAATTATTTTTCTCGAAATATGTTTGCTCATTAAGAGAAATCGGTGTTGCAATGATAAACACTGTTACCAAAGGATATGAGAAAAAGATTTTAGAGGTTGAGGATATTAAAACATTGGCTAATAAATAAATGGAAAATCTAAGCTTCATTCCATTCCCCTTCATCAGAACTCAGAGATTATTATTACGACAAATAAAACATAGCGACTTAAATGATATTTTCTTTCTCAGGTCAGATGAACGGGTTATGAAATATTTAGACAGACCCAGGGATAAATCAACATCTGATACTTATGAATTCATCCAAAAAATAATAGACGCAGAAAAAAACAACGAGGGAATAACCTGGGCGATAACTTTAAAAAATAAAATTAAATTAATAGGCACTATTGGTTTCTGGAGAATTCAGAAAGAACATTACAGAGCTGAAATCGGGTATACCCTTCATCCTGATTTTTGGGGAAAAGGAATTATGCGGGAAGCCCTGTCTGAGGTGGTTAATTACGGATTTAATGTAATGAAGCTTCATTCAATTGAGGCGAACGTTAACCCTGACAATACATCATCAATAAAACTGCTTGAAAGAAATGGTTTTTGGCGTGAAGCGTACTATAAAGAAAACTATTTCTTTAACGGGAAGTTCATAGATACAGTTATTTATTCTTTACTTATTGATAAGAACAAAAAATAATTTATGTATATATATAAAGAAAATGGATATTTTGCTCAGGTTACAGGGAAGATGGAATCTCTATGTGAAGAGGAACTGATTGAGCTCGGGGCAAGAGATACCAAAATAGATTATAAGGGCGTCTACTTCAAATCTGATTTGCTGACGCTTTATAAAATTAATTATACATCACGACTTTTGTCCCGCGTTTTGGCTCCTTTGATTACTTTCCCTTGTCATACAACTGAAATACTGATTCAAAAAGCAAAGAAAATATACTGGGAGGATTTTTGTTCTCCTGAAAAAACTTTTGCAATAAGCTCCTCCGTTTCCAAGAGCAGGATTACAAATTCTCTTTATGCTTCGCAATGTTTAAAGGATGGGATTGCAGATTATTTCAGGGATAAATATGGAAAACGTCCCAATGTGGAGGTTATAAATCCTGATGTACGTTTTAATCTTCATATTGATAAAGATATGGCTGTTATTAGTCTGGACACTTCCGGAGAATCGTTACATAAAAGAGGGTACAGACTGCTTGCAGGTGAAGCCCCTATGCAGGAAACTCTTGCTGCTGCAATAATCCGGCTGAGTAAATGGAACGGTGAAAATCCTCTGTGGGATCCAATGTGCGGATCGGGGACAATTCTTTGTGAAGCATTAATGCATTACTGCCGTATACCCGCACAAAAACTTCGAAGTAAATTCGGATTCTATAATTTACCTGAATTCGATTTGACTGCCTGGAATAAAATTAAGGAAGAATATGACAGCTTAATTCGTCCCTTGCCGAAGAATATTATCTATGGAAGTGATAAATCGGTTGAAGCCATAGAAGTTGCTAAGAACAATCTTTCCCATCTCCCTTATTCTGATTCCATTAATCTTTCCAGGAAAAAATTTCAGGAGGTAGAAAAATTTGAGAACGGGACGTTAATTACAAATCCTCCTTACGGAATCAGATTGGGTGAGATTGAAAAGGTTAAAGAGCTTTACAAGGAATTGGGGGACTTCCTTAAAACTAATTGTACCGGCACTTCGGCATTTATTTATACAGGCAATCCGGAACTGCGAAAATCCATCGGACTTAAAACAACAAGAAGAATAATCCTGGATAACGGTAAACTTGAAGGTGTGCTTCTACAGATTGATAGTTATAAAGGAAGTAAGAAAAAGAAATGGGAAGGACAGAATTGAGATAAAAACTATGATAGAGAGCTTTTCCTGAAAAGAATTGTCAGAACTCTGGGGACAGTTGTCCTTTCATTATTATCGAAAAATTCATTAAGGTATTTTATTTCAAAGCTGTTTTGTTTTGCATGATCGATAAAATCAGAAATGTTGTGGAGATAGCAGTCTAAAATTTGCAGTCCTTCATCAGTTTCAAATCGTGCTTTTGTTCCAAGGTATTGTTTATAGGGATGAAGTTCTCCCAGGTAAATATATCCACCCGGTTTCAATAATTTTGAAGCTTCCTTAAAGATATGATCAAGGTCTTGAATATGCTCGAGAACAAGACTAAAGGTAATCAGATCGTATTTTCTTTTTGTAAAATTCCAGTCTTTTGTAATATCCGCATTTATGAAATGAACTTTAAGCGAACTTATTTTTTCTTTTGCCTTTGCAATCATTTCAACGGAAAGATCGACAGCGGTTATATGATTCGCCTTCTTTAAAAGCCATTCTGTATTCTTGCCAGTACCGCACCCTATCTCAAGGCAATTATCAAAATCAATTTTCTCCAGCGTTTTGCGCAATGCTTTTGCTTCAAGATCGCGTGTTTTGTTTTCATTGCTGTCGTATTGTTTTGACCAGAGATCGTATGCTTGTTTTGTGTCCATATAATAATTTACAGATTGGCGGATTAGCGAATTTACGAATACTGAAATTTACGAATTACCAGAGAATGATCAATGCTGATAAATCAAGTTAATATTGGCGTCAGCCGATGATTTGTGACTAATACAAATGTATACTAAGGAGTGAATTATTACATCAATAGTATAACCTCAACGAAGTTGATTGCTTCAATAACTCAAATCAGACAACTGACCAATTAATCATTCTTATGCTGCCAGTTCTCTGTTATATTTGTTTCTGTATTGAACAGGTGATAAACCGGTTATCTTTTTAAAGGTGGTTCGGAATGCTTTGGTATCTGTGTAACCCACCTTATACATTACTTCACTGATATTTTCACGCGAAGATTCAAGGCTCATTTTAGCCGCTTCAATTTTTACTCGTTGTATGTATTCGACTACGGTATTTGAAGTAGCTTTCTTAAACCGGCGTTCAAGATTTCGTCGGCTTAATGCAAGCATTGAAGCAAGCTGCTCGACCGTTATTTTATTCTGATAATTATTTTCAATAAACTCCTGAGCCTTTTTAATCTGTTCATCTTCATGTTCTTTTTGTCCTCTGAACATAATAAACGGCGACTGGCTGTCACGCTCAATGTCAATCATAAAAGCTTTTGAAATGAGTATCGCCACATCACGACCTGCATATTTTTCAATAAGATATAAAAGAAGATTTAAGTATGAATAAGCTCCGCCGCTTGTATAAATGCCTGCCTCTTCAGTCATTATTTTATCATCCAAAAGATTTACTTCGGGGAACATTTTCCTGAATTCATTAGCAAATCTCCAGTGGGTGGTAGCCTGTTTGCCGTCAAGCAATCCTGTGAAAGCGAGAAAAAATGAACCAATACAGAAGCTTGCAATCTCTGCTCCTTCTTCATATTGCTGAATAATCCAGGGAATAAATTCTTTGTTGCGTTCAGCAGCCTTACGAGGATCACCATGGAGAGCAGGAATAATTATTAAATCAGTTCTGGGAACATTATGGATTAATACATCAGGGTTTACAGTAAATAAACCGCTGGTCTGTTTAGTTTCTTTTGAGACACCTACGAGATGAACATCAAATAACGGTTCCTTTCCAATATCTGAGAGTAATCCATTGACTTCAGAAAATATCTGATGCGTACCCTCTATATTAACCAGGCTTGTATGCCCGAGTGGAATTAAAATTGATATATGTTTCATGCTAATATCTTTATTGTTAGTTACAAAGTCTGTTATATGCAAATTAATATAGAAAAATTACCTTGTCGCAATCAACCTTCCGGGTTG
>DATICR010000324.1:0-2175 GCA_035456745.1 Ignavibacteriaceae bacterium | reverse complement strand
ACTGGAGGTTTGACTCCAGTTGATAAATTCTGTTAAGGCCTCGGCAGATCCCATAGATAATGTAGTATCAAAGTCTTTTTTTTCTAATTTCAATGGGTTGTCCAGCGAAAATTCACTGTTAATTTCAAATCGCCTCGGACTAAAGTCTTTGCCATCTTTAGTGGTATCCCAATCTGTATAGGCCTGGAGGAAAATGCGTACTTTCCTTTGATCTTCTTCCTCATCAACTTTTAGCGGTTCAAAAAGATGGCTGAGTTGATGTAACTCAGCAAGAAATCTGTATGCTTCCGGAATACCGACAGCATCATCAGCAGCCATATAGATCATAATGGCCCATTTACAATTCTTTGCCATAATTAATAGGTTTAATCTTTTATTGTAATTTTAAAAGAACTCAACACCTACCACCAATATGCTACTATTACTTCCCTTAAGGTTTTTCCGAATATTCTTTTTTGGGGTTCTCACTTTTTACTCATATCAAGTATCGGGACAGATTCAATACATCAATTTCAGACATTACTCTTTATCTGATGGATTAAGTTCTTATAAGGTCGTGAAAGTTTTACAGGACCGGTTCGGTTTCATGTGGATAGCCACTCAGGATGGCCTGAACAGATTTGACGGTAAAGATATAATCATTTATAATAAAAGTTCCCGTGAAAAACACCTGTTGTTGGGGAGTGATATAACGGATATGGTGGAAGACAGCGCCCAGAATATTCTCTGGGTCACTACTTCATTGGGTGGACTTAATGGAATTGATCTGAAAACAGGGATATTGAAATATGCTTTTTCTTCTGTGACTGATTCCGCCAAACGATTTCCCGACCCCTGGCTGCGAACAATTATTAAGAATGAAGATGACCTTTGGATTGGAACGAATAACGGTATTACCATTTACAATATTAAGGACCGAAGATTTAAAGAGCCAGGCAAGGTCTCTCTTCAAAAAAGCAACCTTCATTATGACATCAATGTTTTCTTTAAAGATGAATTTGGAAGGATTTGGGCTTTTTCCGGTTTTGGACTTGTTCTTTATTCAGGAGATGATTATTCAGTAATTTCCTCGTACGGTCTTGCTGATTTAAAGCTGCCGGAAGGAGATATTTATAAGCGATTCAATAGTTGTATCAGCATAACATCAGGACAAGTTCTTCTTGCAACTCATAAAGGGATAAGAAGAATTAATTATGATAAAACTGGGATAACGAGAATAAATGGGGAGATAATACAGGGCACAAACAACAAAGAGGTCAGATCCCTGGATCTTGACCAGAATAGAAATCTTTGGTTTGCTACCGATAAGGGATTATATAAAATGAATATTGTGAACGGTATTATTTCTACTGTAGAAGATGTGAACCGTGTGGATCAAAAGAAGTGGACCCATTCAATCAATAATATTTTTTTTGACAAATATAATAATCTCTGGCTGGGCACTCTTCAGGGTTTTGCGATAGCTACAAAAACTTATTCCCCCTTTCTTAATTTTTTTCAATCCGCCGACTTAAAAACGAAGATCACCAGGGCCTTTTTTATCTATCCTTTTAATGATTCGATCGAATATGTTTGCGCGGAAGACGGTTTTTATCGGGTTGATAATACTGTAAGAAATATTCAGCGGTTGAAAGATGGGCTTTTTTGGTTTATGTTCAGTCACAAGGATGGAAACTTGATTTTAAGTGCTGATAATCGTTTATATGTTTTTCAGGCACCGGAACAATTTACAGGGATTGAGAAAGTGTATCCCGAACTTGATTCCATCAGTTATGGAAATATCAACAGTGCTGTTAACTGGAATGATTCCCTTCTTTTTTTAGGAAGCGAACAGGGGAAAGGAGTATATGAATGGGATTATAAGAAAAGAATTCTTGCTAAACTTGAAAGTAAGTCATCAATTCCCTTAAAGGATAGTATAGTCAATGCGATCTATAAAGACAAGAAAAACAGGATTTGGATTTTATCGGATAACAGTTTCGCAGTTTTCAGTCCCCCAGACGGTAAACTGGAAAACTATAAATTAGCAAATCCTGTTACAGCTAAACCCTTAACCCTTTTTTTTGATATGTGTGAGGTATCGGGATATTACTGGTTGGCTTCTTATGGATCAGGTCTTATACAACTCGACGATCAATTCCATGTAAAAAAAATTATTTCTACCAATGAGGGTAT
>DATICR010000323.1:0-15679 GCA_035456745.1 Ignavibacteriaceae bacterium | reverse complement strand
TATATATGCCTCCCCAGGTGGAATCTATCAGGGAAGTTCCAAAAGACGTTACGAATGATTGGGAAAATGCACCGCTTCAATATTATCATTTCTTTACAGATGCAAAACAAACAGAAGGTAACTTTCTGAGTTCAAGAAATGTATTTCTTAAAAATGATCATTGTATAGTTTCAACAGCTCACATTTCTGAAGAAACGGAATTATTTTACCGGAACAGCTATAAGCACGAGCTTCTTTTTGTTCACCATGGTGATGGTGATTTTCTATCAGAATATGGAAGACTTCCTTTTGAGCAATGGGATTATATTGTAGTGCCGAAAGGAACTACATACCAGATTAAATTTAAGAATTACAAAAATGTTAAACTCTTCATTGTTGAATCAGATACTCCGTTTGATATTCCTGTGCACTTCAGAAATGAATACGGACAATTAAAAGAAGATGCTCCTTATTACGAAAGGGATTTCAGACCACCTGAATATATGGAACCGGTGGATAAAAAAGGAAACTTCCCCTTAATGCTGAAAGTTTCCGACAGAATGTTTGAATATCATCTGCCTCATCATCCTTTTGATGTAATAGGGTGGGATGGATTTCTATATCCATATGCATTCAACATAAAAGAGTATGCTCCGAAAGTCGGCAAAATCCATCTTCCTCCTCCGATCCACCTTATGTTCACCACGCAACACTTTGTGGTTTGTAATTTTGTACCCCGTCTTTTCGATTTTCATCCTCAGTCGATACCGGCACCTTATTATCATTCAAATGTCGATAGTGATGAAGTGCTCTATTATGTATACGGAGATTTTATGTCCAGAACAGGCGTAAAGGAAGGATCAATTACACTTCATCCAATGGGAATTCCTCATGGACCGCAGCCCGGTAAAACAGAAGCTTCAATAGGGAAGAAAGATACAGATGAATATGCAATTATGATTGATACCTTCACACCTTTAAAAGTGACAAAAAATGTCAGGGAGACTATGGTTGAAGATTATCAGCATTCCTGGCTTGAAAAATAATTCTGTAAATTAGTGATGCCGGATTTTTTAAATCCGGCATAACTCTATTGTTTAATAACTTTAAATAGCTATGATAAAAATTCCGGAACACATTCAAAAACTTCAACCCTATAAAGCCGGTAAACCAATCGAAGAATTAACCCGCGAAAAGGGGATTAAGCGTATTGTAAAACTGGCATCAAATGAAAACCCTTTGGGTCCTTCACCAAAAGCAGTTGAGGAGATAAAAAAACATCTTAACGAACTTCACCGGTATACAGATCCTTCAGCATATAAACTAGTGAAAGCTATCGCCGCAAAATATAATAAGAAGCCCGGTCAGATAGTTTCCGGCAGCGGCTCGGATTCACTGCTTCAGTATCTGATAACAGCATTCAGTGATGAAGATGATGAGTTGATTACATCCGAAGGAACTTTCATCGGATGGTATGTTAACGCAAACAAATATGGAAGAAAATCGGTAATTATTCCACTTAAAAACTATCACTTTGATCTTGATAGAATAGCAGAAAGTATAACTATCAGGACAAAAATTATTTATCTTGCAAATCCGAACAATCCCACCGGAAGTATGTTTACCCGTAAGGAATTTGAAAAATTTATGAAAAAAATTCCGGGACGGATACTAGTTGTACTTGATGAAGCTTATACAGTTTATGCTGAATCCAACGAGGAATATCCTAACGGGTTGAATTATGATCTGGATAATCTTCTGGTATTAAGAACATTATCCAAAGCTTATGGACTTGCCGGGATTAGAATTGGTTTCGCATTCGGAAAAGAGTACCTGATAAAAGAAATGTATAAAGTGAAACTTCCATTTGAACCAAATCAGCTGGCTCAGGATGCTGCAATTGCTGCATTAAATGATGAGGAATTTCTCAAAAAAACCGTAGCCTTAAATAAACAATCCCTTGAAATGATGAGAGGGAAATTTGATGAATTAGGTATAGAATATATACCTTCGTCAGCTAATTTTTACCTCCTTCTTTTCCCGACGGAAGAATTTACTATAGAATTTAATGAAGAATGTCTTAACAGAGGGTTAATTCTCAGACATGTTTCTGCATTTGGAATTCGCAACGGAATCAGGATAAATTCGGGAACTCTGGAAGAGACTGAATTTGCATTACAGGTAATAGAAGAAGTTTACAACATCTTGATTGAAAAATATGATATTCAAATTCAAAAATGAAATATTAATAAATGAATGAAAATAAAAGGAGTTAACATTATAATTTTATGAAATTTGTAAGTTTTCTTAATAACAAAAATGAAAGATTAGGATTATTTAATGATGACAAGATCTACGATCTTAAAGATACAGCCGCTCGATTAAATTTAAGTTTGCCTGATAATATGAATGAATTTCTCCGGGGCGGTGAGAAGAGTATGAGTATCGCCTTTAAAGTTGATGAATCAGTTAAAAAAGGAAGTGTTGAAGAAACTTTCAATAGATCATCAATCCAATTAATTGCTCCCGTCCCGCATCCTGCATCCTGCAGGGACGGTTATGCATTTCGTCAGCATGTAGCTACAGCAAGGAGAAACAGAGGCGTAGAGATGATCCCGGAATTTGATCAATTTCCTGTTTTTTATTTTACCAATCATAATGGCATTATTGGTGAGGGGATTGTTGAAGTTGAAAAAGACCATCTTGAAAAACTGGATTTCGAACTTGAAGCTGCTATTGTTCTTAATAAAGAAGGGATAAATATCAGTGCCGGCGTAGCAGATTCATATATCGCCGGATATATGATTATGAATGATCTTTCTGCCAGAAGATTACAAATGGAAGAAATGAAACTGAATTTGGGACCAATGAAAGGGAAAGATTTTGCAACAGCGATTGGTCCCTGGCTGGTAACGCCCGATGAACTTGAGGAATTTAAAATAATTACTCAACACGGATTTAAGTTTGATCTTGAGATGAAGGCATTTCATAACGGCAAACAGGTTTCCAGTGGAAATATGAAGGATATGAACTGGACCTTTGCCGAAATAATTGAAAGAGCTTCCTATGGAGTTAAATTATTTCCCGGAGATGTTATTGGTTCCGGAACGGTTGGTACAGGATGCTATCTCGAATTAAACGGAACATGGGCTATAGAGGCAAAGGAAAAGGGAGAATCGTTTACTCCGGTCTGGCTGCAGGATGGAGATACGATTGCTTGTGAGATTAAAGGTCTGGGAGTTCTGGAAAATAAAATAGCGAAAAAGAAATCTGATTATTCTATTCTTGCAAAAAAGAAAAAAGTATAATGCTTCATATTGAACCTAAAGACGTGACCGTCCCGGAAGTGCATAGGCTATTATTAGGCGGAGTTGGTCCGAGGCCTATTGCACTGGTTTCCACAATTTCCAGAGAAGGCATTCTGAATCTGACCCCTTTTTCATTCTTTAATGCATTCGGTTCAAATCCCCCGATAATTGCATTTTCCCCATCGCGCAGAGGCAGGAATGCGACATTAAAGGATACATATTATAACCTTATGGATAACGGTGAATGCGTTGTGCAGTCGGTAACTTATCCGATGGTTGAACAAATAAGTCTTGCCTCAACTGAATATACTCCCGAAGTCAATGAGTTTATGAAAAGCGGTTTAACTCCAGTAGATTCCGATCTTGTCAAACCCAAGCGTGTTAAAGAATCTCCTTTCCAGATGGAATGTAAACTGCGGGAAATGCGCAGCTTTGGTGAAGGAGGGTCATCTGCTAATATAGCAATCTGTGAGGTGATTAAATTTCACGTAGCTGAAGATATATTCAGAGAAGGGATTATTCATCCGGATCTGATAGATCTCGTAGCCAGAATGTCTGCGAATTATTACTGTCGTGCTAGCGGTGATTCCATTTTCGAAGTAGAGAAACCGATATTGAAGAGGGGAATAGGTTATGATATGCTTCCTGATTTTATGAAAAACTCAGATGTTTATTCGGGAAACAATCTCGGAAAATTCGGAAACATCGAGCAGCTACCATCTGAAAAAGAGGTAGACGAATTTATTGCCGGATATGAAGAGAAAGATCTCCATTCTTTTGAGCCGACCCTTGAAGCTTTTTACAGATATCAGAGACATAAAGATCCTGAAAAGATGATTAAAGCGGCATTGGAACTGAAGAAACAGAACTATAAAAAAATTAGAATTCTTTTTGAACTTACCGCAAAATGTGCATTAGAAATAAATGACATACCATTTGCCTGGAAAACAGCTTTATATGCAGGAAGAATGAAATGATCGGAGAGGAAGAACCTATTTGGACACCCTCCCCGGAAAGAATCTCCCAGACAAATCTTACCGCTTTTTACCGTTATGTTGAAGATCTGCTCAACAGGAAAATATCATCTTACCGGGAATTATATGAATGGTCGGTAACAGATATAGAAGAATTCTGGAAATCTGTCTGGGTAATCTCCGGTTTAATCCATTCTAAGCCATATCAGAAAATATTGACCGGCAACGGGATGTTCGGCGTTAAATGGTTTGAAGGGGCGGAACTTAACTTTGCAGAAAATCTTTTAAAATATCGGGATAATCATACAGCACTTATAAGCTCAAGAGAAAATTCTCTTCCGGTTACGCTTAGTTATTCCAGACTATATAATATTGTTGCCTCTCTTGCTGCATCTTTAAAACAGTTGGGAATTAAAAAAGGTGACAGAGCAGCGGGTTATGTTAATAACATTCCCGAAACCATAATTGCAATGCTTGCTGTAACAAGTATGGGAGCATTATGGTCATCGTGCTCCCCGGATTTTGGACATAAAGGTGTTTTAGACCGATTCGGACAAATTCAACCTAAAATTCTGTTTGCTATAGAAACTTATTATTATAATGGGAAGTTAATAAACTGTTCTGAAAAGATTGAAGCAATAAGAGAAAGCATCCCTTCTATTGAAAAAGTTATTCTTATCAATAGATTTAATAATTTCGATGGGGATTTGTCTAAAGATATAAGTTTTAATAAAGTCCATAATTCTATTTATTTTAATGACTTGATATCCAATTCTTCAACGAAAATAGAATTTGAACAAAATCCATTCGATTACCCGGTTTATATAATGTATTCTTCCGGAACAACAGGTATTCCAAAGTGTATAGTGCATGGAGCCGGCGGAACTCTGCTCCAGCATTTCAAAGAATTATCGATTCATACCGACCTCAAACGTGAAGATGTTATTACGTATTATACAACATGCGGCTGGATGATGTGGAACTGGCTGGTGAGTTCATTGAATATGGGAGCAAGTATATTCCTGTATGACGGGAGTCCGGTATACCCAGGTATAAATACATTGTGGAAAAACATCGAAGAACATAAAGTAACTATCTTTGGAACAAGTCCTAAATATTTATCAATGATACAGAAGTCAGGATTGATTCCAAAAAATGAATTTGACCTTTCATCACTTAAAACTATTCTTTCAACCGGATCGCCTCTTTCATCTGATAATTTCAAATGGGTTTATTCAGATATAAAAAAAGATCTCCAACTTTCATCTATTTCCGGAGGAACGGATATCATATCCTGTTTTATGCTGGGTAATCCTAATTTGCCTGTGTACGAAGGGGAGATACAATGTAAAGGATTAGGAATGAAAGTGGAGGCGTTCAATGAAAAAGGAGATTCAGTAATCGAAGAGAAAGGTGAACTTGTTTGTACCAGACCATTCCCTTCAATGCCGGTTTATTTTTGGAATGACCCGGAAGGGAATAATTACAAGGCGGCTTATTTTGGATATTTTCCAGGTGTATGGAGACATGGAGATTATATCAAAATAACAGGTCATGGAGGTATAATTGTATACGGAAGATCTGATGCAACCTTAAATCCAGGGGGAGTAAGAATAGGGACCGCAGAAATTTACAGGATTGTTGAATCGATGGATGAGATTCTTGACAGTCTGGTAATAGGTCAGAATTGGAAAAATGATGTAAGGATTATATTATTTGTAGTGTTAAAAGAAAACAGCATATTAAACGCAAAGCTGATTGAAAAAATCAAATCAAACATACGTAATAATGCCACACCCCGTCACGTACCGGCACGAATTATTCAGGTAATGGATATTCCCAGGACTATCAGCGGCAAAAAAGTAGAATTAGCAGTTACAAGAATTATTCATAATGAAAATGTTGAGAACCGTGATGCCCTGGCAAATCCGGATTCTCTTGAACAATTTAAAAAGATAATTCCATACCTGACGGAATAAATCAAATATAAAGAGCGCTTCCGAAATCTCTCCTATGCCTTAAAGATATTTCGTTTTCTTCACCGAGGTATTTGAAAATAGCAATGCAGGCTTTTCTTGCGCCATCATTGTCAAGGTTTCTATCAGTCTTTATTATATCGATAAATTTTTCAAGAGCCAAATCAAAATTCTTTCTTTTTAATTCCTCAATTGCCGATTTATATTGAACAGCCGAATCACTTCCGCCTATCCCATTTAAAGAGAACAAATGAGCGATGGTTCTTATTGAATCTACTAGTTCAGAATTTTGAACATTATGCTCAGCTTCGGCTGCCAGTTTTTCCGACGTTATAGGATCATCAAACAAAATAGCCTTTGCAAGCAGCAGCTTTAATTCTGAGTTTTCCGGATCTGATTTTAAAAGTTTTTTCAAAAGAACCGAAGCTTTATCATTTTCTCCCTTATTGATGAGTTCTTTAACCTTATCAATTTCCGCAGAATTCTTATCAGGGATTGCTTTTTTCAGCCATTGTTCAACTTTGGATTCCGGAAGAGCTCCTGTGAATTCATCTGTAACTTCACCATTAATAAATAATTTTACATTAGGGATTCCGCGTATACCATATTGAACAGCTATGTCCTGGTTTTCATCCGTATTCAGTTTTGCGAGCTCGAATCTGCCTTCATATTTTTCAGCCAGTTTTTCCAGTATTGGTCCGAGCATTTTGCATGGTCCACACCATTCCGCCCAGAAATCCACGAGCACCGGGATTTTTCCACTTCGATTTATTACATCCTGACTGAAATCTTTGACATCATAAACCATTTATTACTCCGCTAAATTCTTAATTTTTGATATTTAAAAATAAATATGAGTCCAAACAAATAAAATACTATCTGACAACAAATATTTTATAAGATTCAGCAAAATATAATTGGTTTCAAAACAAGACGGGGTCTCTGTTTTTAAGCTGGTAAGATTTTCAAAATTGATAATTAAGAAAAATGAAAAATGGCATCTACTATTAGGAGAAGATGCCATCATTATATCATTAATTATAGAAGTTGTCTCAGCAGCCTCCAAGTACTCTCTTTGTTTTCTTTAATGGGGCAGTGCTGTTTTTGTTTTTTTCAATTATGACAGGAATAATTTTATTGGCCTGTTCACGGAATCTATTGACATCAATTTCTTGTCTTGTGTTAAGACCGGATGGTTTCCGATAATTTAAAATTTCTCTCCTGAACAACTCCAAACCTCCCTTAAGATAAAAGATATTATTAAAGCCAAGCATGTCCGCAAGAACAGCGCCCTGTTTTGAAGAGAATTCGTCATTCCCGATGAATACATATTTCTTATGTTTTATTGACAAAAGGTTCTTAACATCTTTTATGAACAAGTCTCTTAGAGTCAATGATTGAGAATGCGGCAAGCTGAGTGATTTAAATTCATCCGCTGGCCGTATATCAACAATTTGTAATGTATTATCATCGTCCATCAGGCTGAGCGCCAGTTCATCAGAGTCCATTGTTTTAAGTTTGTAATTATTAATATAATTTTTATTCTCTACTTCCTTCATATATGATTCTCTTATATCCGGCAAAATAAAAGCGGAGAGGCCGATCAAAAATGCCAGTCCTGTAAGACCAATATATAATCTGCCGGGTTTGAATTCCGGGTTTGGTTTACCATTCACCCTATTTTCAATAAGCGTCGTCATCCAGAATGCACCTACAGCAGCCAGGGTAAGCAGAAATGCGAACATAGCCTGTGACATTCCAAGTGTTTCAAAAATCCTAACATTACCCCATGATTCTGCATTATAGAAATTTTCAAAAACGGGATATCCTTCAGCAAAAATAAAAACACCGATAAACGAGCCGGCAATGAATATCATTGCATCTATTTTCCCGATTGCTGCCGCAGTAATACTTGTACCGGGGCAGAATCCCCCAATGACGAATCCAAGTCCCATAATCAAACCGCCGACGAGGGCAGACCATAAAAATGTCGGATTTATATAAATCAAACTTAAATCAAGCAAACCAAAATGACCCAGAAGAATTACTCCAAGCATTGCGGTTACACCTGCAGTGAAAAATACTCTCAAAACGGTGAAATCGTAACCATAAAATAATCCGACCAGCACTTTAGAAGAAGAAAATCCGGCCTGTTCAAGTATAAAACCAAAAGATATACCGATAAAAATGGCTACTATAAAATTTAATTCGTTGCCGATTATGTCAGGTACTAAAGGTCCCAATGTTTTATCCTTTCAAAATTTTATTTAAAGGAATCATCATTTCAAATTCCTGTTTATATCCAAAGTTTCCGGAAGAAATAAGCGAACATATAAGCGCCTCCGAAAATAGCCATCATAGTGAGGAGTCCGCCTGTTGAAAGAACTGCCATTCCGCTTAAAGCTGCACCGCTTGTACATCCCCGGCCGAATTGAGCGCCAAGTCCGAACAACAATCCGCCTATCAATGCACCTGCAATCCTGGTTTGTGATTTTATTTTAGGTGAATGATCAAGTGTGAACTTCAATCTGTTTGATATTAATCCTGAAACAAATGCTCCAAGAATAACTCCGAGTACTTCAAACACGAGCCAGTTTTTGAGAGGTAAGTTTTGATGTTCAGTTAAGTAATCATTATAAAATTTTGCCTGCGCCGTGTGATTGGGAGCTGCTACCTGCATAACTGTAACCACAGCACTTTTAACGGCACCGCTGGCGCCTAATCCTCTACCCGTAATATA
Source organism: Ignavibacteriaceae bacterium (assembly GCA_035456745.1). Classification (GTDB taxonomy): domain Bacteria; phylum Bacteroidota; class Ignavibacteria; order Ignavibacteriales; family Ignavibacteriaceae; genus DATFVA01. Next base: position 6,702 of record DATICR010000323.1, on the reverse strand, counting down.
AATGGTAGCCAGTAAGGTCAGTCCGAGAAAAAATCCAGCAAGGTATGGGTTCATATATTTTTTAGGTTCCATAAATTCCTCATTCACTTAATATTAATTCTTTTTCAGATTCATTTTTATTAATTACGGGTGATGGAAGATCATCTGCTTCCCCGAGATTTTCATAGCCGGTAATCATCGCCTTTAAATTTGAGGTTATTGTTGTTCCTGTAGTAATCAAATAAAGGTGTGCTATTATAAATGCAACGAGAAGAAAAGCTCCGGTTGTATGAAAAAACGCAATCCATTGAACGGAATGTATATTTAAAGGTTCTATTGAATTTCCCTGCGGATATCTATAATACATATATAACAATCCGGATATTACCATAACCGGTATAACAAGTATTTTCAATCCAAGATATACCAATCTTTGTAACGGATTTAATTTACTCAGGGTAGTTTTTTTTGTTGGGTGTGGTGCATTACGAAAAATTCCAATCAGATAAAAAGTCATTTGTGCTTTTAAGTTATCAAGTGTTGGAAGATATTGTCTCCATTCCCCGGTTGTAAAATGCCAGAAGATTGCGAATATTATTAATATGATAAAAGAATACGCTGCTATATTATGATAACTTACAGCATTCTGATAACCAAAGAAGTTTATAGTTCCATGAATTTCAAATCCAGTGAAAGCAAGAAACAAAATCAGAAAAGACTGTGTCCAGTGCCAGAATCTTTCAAACGATTTATAAATATAAACCTGTGTTTTCATTTTTTTTCTCCTGTCTTTGATTTCCCTGAAGCTATCATCCTGAGTACACCATGGGCAATTATTCCAAGGAGTGTAAGAAATATTATTAAAGTACCGCCGGTTTCAATTACCGATGAATAATCCCTGCCCGGCATATAAAAACCGGTAAGTTTTGCAAGCCGGCCATTTTCCCTTGTGTGGCACTCTTTACATTGAACCGCAAGATCCTTTGTTGAGACCATGTGGTTTACCGGCCAGTACATTTCCGTATTTATAAATGAAATCTGACCGCTGAACGGAATTTTAACCTCTTTCATTCCAACATCTGATGCCCTTCTCCAATCAAAGTCCTGCCAGAAAGCACCTTCACCTTTTTTATCCGCAAAAAGCTTCGGCTGAATCAACACTTTATTAATGGGATCAAACGGCTGACGGGAGCGATGGATTTTAACCGGTATAATTTTAGAATCAGGATCATCATAACTTCCGAAAAGAGTATTGATCTGTAAAGGTTTGGTTGTATCAGAAATTCTATCTCCGATTAAATAATGATCTGCAGTTCCGTTGAACCACACATAATCCGGTTTGAGATTTTTCCCCCATACAAAACTTCCTTTTATTGACATATATGTATGATTACCATCTGCATCATCAATTTCGAAAGGCTTGCCATCTTTAAGTTTACCGGCAGTCGACCAGTCCCAGAACATCTTAGTTGCATTCACCTTAGCATATACCGGAATATGGCAGGTCTGGCATGCTACTTTTACAGTATGTTCATTAAGAATTTCTGCATCATGGGGGCTCGATGTATGACATTCTTCGCAAGTTACACGATTTCTGTTCATTGACGACAGGGAATACATTTTCCCGGAGATATTATGATTTCTTGTAATATGGCAATCAGTGCATTGCATATTATCATCTTCCATTGCCATATGAACATCTACATCGCGAGTCGGCTGGAACATTGATTCCTCAAGGTCACCATGTTTTACATTATTTCCACCGCCTCCATAGAAATGACAGACTCCGCAATTAGAGCGTTTGGGTTTACCGACGTGTTGTGAAATATAATTTAAATTTAATGAGGATTCGGGAAGACCAGCCTTATCCTGTGCTTTAGCATATGATTCAGTCTGGTCATGGCAGACAAGACAATCGATATTTTTTGCATCGGTAAAACTGAACATAGAACTGGTCATTGCGTAGCCTATATGACACTTTGCACAGCTTTGTTCATTCCCTTCAATGCCTATACAATAATTATTTATTGCATTTTTTTTTCCAAGATAGACAATTCCGCGGCCTTCGATATATTCAACACTTTCCCAATTCCAGTGATTTGATTTCATAATTTCAGAATCACGTCCATTATGACAAGATATGCACGCTTCAGTAACTTCCTGCGGAGAATTGAATTTTTTTTGGAGTTCGACAAATTTTGAATGATCTACAGAAGAGGAATCCTTCCGGGAGAATTTTTCTTTAAGTAATGTCAGATTGGTTGGCTCCTGGCTTTTATCCTGCAGTATTGCAACTGCTGCAATAAACACCAGTCCTGCCATTACCAGAGTCAATACAATTTTTTTCATTTGATTTTTTATTTTGATTAAATAATTGATCTATACTATTTAAGTTGTCAGTTTAGCTATATTTTCCTTAATTGATTTACAATCAGAAAAGTTTTTATAAACAATACAGTTCCTGCATCCATGGCCCAGACAAATATTTTTTTCATTATGAAATGACCAGCATGGATTTGAATGATTAGTAAATGCCTCACATTTTGACCTATCCTTTTTACTGCATCCGGTGATAGTCCAGCAGGGTATAAACGAATAAATAGTTTTTATTCCCTCAATACTTATCTTTCTTTCGTTAATTGATTCCCTAATACATTTCAATCTTTTTATATCAGAATCGGAATACAATCTGTGTCCCGATTCCTTTCTAAAGGGAATAATCAATCCTTCTTTTTCATACATTCTTAAAGTGTGGACGGAGATATGTAAAATTTGGGCAGCTAAACTAATTGTAAATAAAGGTGTATCGTCATTATTCATATCCGGACTTCTTGTATTACTAATACTTAGAATTATATATATCAAGTTTTCTGCCAATTATAAATATAGATATAGAGATGAATTATTCGGATTAAATTTACTGATTAGAAGAAAAAAATTATATATTCTTCCTTTATATGAGAAAAAGATGCTATGAGCAACAGTTATCGATATTAAGAAAAACATTATAAATTACCGAATAAACGTGTTTAATATTTCAACACTTTTTTCTATAAAAAAATGTATATTGTTGCGTTATTTTTTAATGTTTATTCATTTATTATTCATTTGTGGTGATTGTTATGAAAAAATACTTACTGTTCGCTTCTTTTTTCCTCTTGCTTTTTCCTGTAATAATTCAGGCGCAGATATATAAAAATGGAGCCGCCTACTGCAGTGAAAAAAAAATTCATTCAGGGGAACTTACAAACCCGGTGGAGATTACAGCTGATATTAAACATTCATATGATGTTTTGAATTATGAACTTAATTTAAATTTATACGGTTGTTTTATCTCTCCTTATCTTAAATCTTTTCCCGGTTATGAAATAATAACATTCAGTGTCGATTCCACTTTAAATTTTATAAAGATGAATGCTGTTAATACTTCATTAACCATTGATTCTGTTTCAATGGCCGGTGTATCGTTTACTCATTCAGGGGATATTCTAACTGTTAATCTGGATCAGACATATAACGTTGGCGACACAGTTAGTGTAAAGATTTACTATAAACATAATAATGTATCTGATGATGCCTTTTATGTAAGCAATGGATTTGCATTTACTGATTGTGAACCTGAAGGTGCAAGGAAATGGCATCCCTGCTGGGATAAACCTTCGGATAAGGCAACTGTTGATTTAATGGTGAAGGTTCCTTCATCTGTTAAACTAGGTTCTAACGGTGTACTTGTTGATTCAATCCTGACGGCCGACACAATTTATTATCATTGGGTAAGTGACGTTCCGGTTGCAACTTATTTAACGGTAATGACAGGCAAAGTTAACTACAATCTGGATATTATTTACTGGCATAAAATATCCAATCCCAATGATAGCATTCCATTCAGATTTTACTGGAATTCCGGGGAGAGTGTCAGCAATCTCCATTATATCGAATCTATTATTAAGGAAATGACAACCACTTATTCAGAATTGTTCGGAGAGCATCCTTTCAAAAAGAATGGTTTTGCTACTTTAAACAATCAATTTGTCTGGGGAGGAATGGAAAATCAAACTTTGACTAGTCTTTGTCCAAACTGCTGGTCGGAATGGCTTGTAGCTCACGAGTTCGGGCACCAATGGTTTGGCGATATGATTACGTGTGCCACCTGGGCCGATATCTGGCTGAATGAAGGTTTTGCAACTTACCTTGAAGCAATATGGGATGAACATAAATACGGATATTCATCATATAAGAATGATATAGATGGAGATGCAAGTTACTACCTAAGTGCAAATCCGGGATGGCCAATATACAATCCTGATTGGATAAACAATACACCTCCTTCAGGAACACTTTTCAACACCGCCATAACATATGACAAAGGTGCATGTGTACTACATATGCTAAGATATGTTATGGGTGACGAACTATTTTTTCAGGGAATGATGCATTATGCAACTGATCCGGCTTTAAAATATCACAGTGCTGTTACAACCGATTTTGTTTCTGACATGAGCGCAATATATGGTCAGGATTTAACGTGGTTTTTTGATGAGTGGGTGATGCAGCCTAACCATCCTATATATGCAAATGAATACTGGCTTCAGAGCCTTGGAGGAGGACAGTGGGAGGTAGGTTTCATTGCAAAGCAAACTCAGACGAATACTCCTTTCCACAAAATGCCAATTGAAATAAAAGTTCATTTCTCAACCGGCTCAGATTCTACAATGCTGGTTATGAATGATTCCAATAACCAGATGTACACATTTAATTTTAACCGTCAGCCCCTCAGTGTTGTTTTTGATCCTTCAAATGATATTGTATTAAAAATAGCTTCACTCACACAGATCCCTCCGGTACCTGTAGAGCTTACAAGTTTTACCGCTACCTCACAGGGCAGCTTTGTCATTCTCAATTGGTCAACAGCAACGGAGAATAATAACAGAGGATTCGATATAGAAAGACGCGATAATACCAATAATACAGATTGGCAGACCATTGGTTTTGTTGAAGGAAGCGGAACTGTTACAACCACGAAAATGTATTCATACACTGACAGGATTACAGATTACGCAGATTATAGTTACAGGTTGAAACAGATTGATTTTGACGGAAGTTTTCAGTATAGCAGCGATGTGGAGATAAAAGGAGGAATAGTTCCTGATGAATATAGTCTCAGTCAGAACTACCCAAATCCATTTAACCCGGCCACGATTATTAAATTCTCTTTACCAAAAGAATCAAAAGTGAAACTGGTTGTTTATAATCTGCTGGGACAAATCGTTACAACACTTGCAGAAGGGAATTATGAAGCAGGTACATATGAAAAGAAATTCGATGGAACAAATCTGAGCAGCGGCGTATATATTTATGAGCTTACTGCCAGCAATATTGTACTTAAACAGAAAATGATGCTGATGAAATAAAAACGGGGGGTTAGTAAATGCGCTCACAGGAGTAGGGACAGGAAGAGAAATTTTCCTATCCCTTTCCTGGGTTTTAATTCTTATAGCGGAGCCATCCGGCAACTTCTGACCATTTTGGTTTTTTACCGCTCATCAGTATTCCAACCCTGTATATTTTACCCGCAACAGGGAAGAGAATTAATATTGTCCCGATATTCACAATAAAAGAGATCACAATTTGCCAGACCGGCACTTCAGTAAGAACCATCCTTGCTGGCATAACAATTATTGAAGCAAAAGGGAGCATTGATGAAATCCTGGCAAGATCGGTGTCTGAATTTTCAACCACAGAGATTGCAATGAAAAAAGGAATCATTATGAGCATCATTATCGGCCACATTCCCGATTGAGTATCCTGTTCATTATCGAAAATAGCTCCCACGGAAGTAAATAATCCCATAAATGTAATCAGACCTATAAGGTAGTTTAAAAGGAAATAACCAATCTGCATCATATTAAGCTTCAGGGAAAATTCCGGGGGGAGTGTAAACAACGCTGTAGTTACCAGTAAAATGAGTGGAAGCATCCAGATTATCATCTGAATAAGTCCTGTAATACTTGTCCCAATTATTTTCCCGGTCATCAATTCCTTACTATCTGCTGAGGAAAGCAGAACTTCTACAATACGGTTGGATTTTTCCGATACCACCGAACGCATCATGATTTGCCCCGTAAAAATGAGACTTATATACAGCAGAAAAATAAATATGAAAGCGACTACAACTGTTCCGGTTCTTTGCTGCTCCACAGTACTATCACTGCTTATCCTGAAGCTGCTGAAATCAACACTCTGTCTCGCATAATTTATATCCTTATCTGAAATATCTTTCCCTTCAAAATAACGGTTGACCAGGACATTATTGATGGTTGGTCTTACTTTTTCTATTAAAGTTCTGTTCATAGGATTTTTTGAATAATATTCGACCTTCTTCGAAATTAAAGCAGAATCGGGGATAAAAATGACTCCAGTTAATTTCTCTGAAAGAAGTTTTTGTTTTTCTTTTTTTATAAAGTCATCCGGGGTGCTCTTATTTATATTTTCAAATGAAATCTTATAATATCCGCTTTTTATGAAATCAAGCTTATTAAATTCATTTTGCATTTCCTTTAACAACGAGGGTGATTGAGCAATTACTTTTAAATTTGTATCACTATCGCCTTCATAAGAGTAAAGGAATGTCTGTAAAGCGAGAATCCCCACCATAAAAACCGGGAGCAATATTGTCATAATGATAAATGTTTTAGAAAATAATTTCTCCCTTAACTCCCGTTT
>DATICR010000322.1:0-16641 GCA_035456745.1 Ignavibacteriaceae bacterium | reverse complement strand
GCTTTCTTCGTTCATTAATGCAGTTACCAGTCCAATATTGGCACCATAGCCGCTTGAAAATATAAGACAGTCTTCCGCTTCCTTAAATGCTGCCAGCCTTTCTTCAAGTTCCTTGTGCAGTATGGTATAACCATTTAAAAGTGGAGGTCCTCCAATTCCCGCACCGAATTGTTCAATTGCCTTTTTAACTTTTTCCTTTATATAAGGATGGTTTGCTAGCCCGAGGTAATTATTAGATCCGAACATTAACATATTCCGTTTTGAATTTGTTTCCCGATCAATGATTTCAATTTCTCTATCGGCAGGGGAACTAATGCAACGCATACAGAGCATTTCCCCGGTTGATGAAAGATCGTTCAGAAAAGAATCAAATAACTCTGCTTTTTGCTTCAGATTCAGGGCTTTGCCTTTCATAAGCATCTTATGAAGATCAAAATTTTCACCGCCTTTATATATTTCTTGATTTAACATTTTCTTACTCCATCTGATATTTATTTAATCCGGTAGTAAGATAAATTATTGAACAAGGGGTATTGTCATAGGAAGGTAAATTTGATGTCAAAAAATTGTCATTATGGAGTACGAAATAGTCATTTTTGCATTTTTTCGCAAAAAACGGATTCGCGTGGCCTCAGGATGCAAATATCATTAGAATATTGAATAAACCATTACTCCCCGTTTACACTCTCATTTTGCATTAGTACTTCATGATAGGATAACAGCTCTTGTAAATACCGCTTAATATCCTTTTTTTCCAGGTTCCTGATTTTCTCCCCGTTCAGAGTTTTTAACTTCTTATTAATAAATATTTTTAATTGAGGTTCTGCTATGACACTGCCTAATCTGAGCGGGTGAAATTCAATTTTTTCTGCAGAAGATATAAACTCTTTTTCTTCATCGGCCGGAATAGTAAATACCAGTTCAAAATCCCCATGTTCCCCGGCTAATAGAAGCCATTCGGGAATATCATACAATGAGGCAATTTTCAGAGAATCAGAATCGATGATTTCTTTACATTCATATCCAATTTCAAAACCATGATTATTTAATCTTATCAATTGATCTAATGTGAAAATCAACCCATCACTCGAATCCATACAGCATGAAGCATACTCTCTGATGATCACAGCTTCCTTTATACGTGCCTCCGGGAAATAATTTAAATCCGGATTTTCCTTCTTAAACAATTTTGATAACGCGAATGCATTGCCTCTTCCTGCCTTTCCTGTCGTATAAAGAATTTCTCCTGTTTTACATCCGATCCTCGCCATATATTTTTTGCGGCATTTTCCCAGGGCACAACCTGTGATTATCAAATTATCACCCGAGTTGGTGTCTCCGCCTAAAACAAACGTCCCGTACTTTTTAACTGCATCTGAAATTCCCCTCTGAATTTCCCTTATAAAATCTTCCGATAAATTATCCGGAAAAATTTCTGAAATTAATATTCCAATTGGTTCAGCACCAACAGCAGCAAGATCACTGAGATTTACCATCACGCTCATCCAGCCGATTAAATATGGAGAATCATAAAGTCCTGTTTTAATTTCTTCTGATATGGAATCGATTGTAGTAGCCAGGTAATTTTCACAGCCATTCTCAAAAATTAAAATCTCTGAATCGCTTTCATGAAGAGAATTAACCTGCTTTCCCGAACGGCAAAAATCTGCAGTTAATTTATGCAGCATTAAATTTTCATTTATTGAATCAATCATGACACACCTTCAAATATTTTGGGAGAATACCAAATTTTACCTGGTTGGTTGTAATGACTTCCCCATCAAACTCCACTGAAAATGAATTTTCGGATGATATTTCTAACTCTGTTGTAATCCATGATTTTGTCTTATTCCTCAGAAATTTATGACTGCTCAGAGCCATAAGTAAATTAAAGAGATCCGGCTTATTCATATCATGACAAAGATAAATATCAAGTTTACCGTTATCATAATTGGCAGATCCGCCGTAAGAAAGATTACCTGAAAAATTAGGATTCTTAACTACTCCTAAATTTGTAAGTCTGCAGATTTGCGAACCCTTTTCCTGGCAGAATATTTTAACATCCCTGTTCCTGTGTTTCAAGATTGTTCGCAGAGCAGAATATGTAATTGCAATATTTGTATTTATTTTCTTTAAATATCCTAAAATGTAATCGGGATTATTAAAGAAATAATTCGCATCTGCAGTTATTCCCATACTCGCATTAATCAGAAAGTACTTCTTGATTTCATCATCATTCTTTTTGTATAAAATATATCCTATATCCCTGGCTTCTGCATTTTCGAAATTAATTTTTAAAGGAATATCTCTTTTCCCCTTAAAAGGTTTATGAAAATCATTACTTGAACCGAGACCGATTGCACCAAGTTTTATTTTATTTATGTTTTGGGAATCTGCCGCTGTAAGTATTTTATTCAGAAGTAAATTAACTGTCCCATCCCCACCTGCGGCAGCAAACTCATAATTACCTTCAGACAGAACAGCTTTAATTTTTTTGCCGGGATTTGATGTGTGGTTCAAAAAAATCACTTCGGCATTGGTAGGAATTTTAGGGATAACTTTTTCCCATTTCTTTAATGCAGTACCACCCGCAGAATATGGATTAACAACAATTAACATTTTATACCTGTTCTTTTGCCGGCCTGATTTTTAAAACAATAAGATATCCTGAATAAAATATTACAATCGGTATCCACCATTCCGGATGACTGGCAAGAGTAATGGAAGACAACAAGAGTATATAAGCGTGAACCACCGGGGCTATAGCAGTAAAAGCACCCTCATCGGTTTTTACCTTATGGAGCTTAAACTGTGCATAAATCGAATAAGATAATCCTGCCAAAAAGAAAAGAATTAAGGGCAAATCATTTGCGGAATATGAATTTTTGAGTGATAATATTGTCAGCAAGGAAAACAGAACGAATAACAAAGCAAAAATATCGCTCGTTATTGCAGATATTTTTTTGCCAAATTTTACAAGAAGTGTATTATATCCTGTAGCCCTATCGGCTGAAATATCTTTGAAATAACCGCTTAATACAAAATTCGCATATCCAAAAAAGACTGAAAGAATTGTAAAAATAACAGCAGCGGAAAATGAATGCTCGTTTATACCTGCAAGATAAGAGATGATAAACAAATCACTAACTATCCAGGCATTATAAAAAGGTCCGCCCCACCATCTTCTTTTAAAAAATGTATAAGTTGCTAATCCTGCTCCTGCAATAAAACCAAGGATAAAATTAAGAGGATTGTAAATACCAAAAACGGTAACACAAAAGGTTAATCCTAAAACACTGATTATCAAAAATGATTTTATTGAAACAATATGTTGAGTAAGAGGCCGGTATGGTGATGAAATAGAATCAGTATCAATCTGAAAACAATCGGTTAATGCCTGCCCAAAACCATATGAAAGGAATGAGGCAATAAAAATTAATATTAGCCTTAATTCGGATTCAGAAGAAGAAAATGAGATTCCGGCTAAACCGGTAATGCCGGAGACAAACATCAGGTAAGGACGCATAGTAATTATATAAGCTCTTATAAAATTATAACTGAACGGCTTATATTCTTTTAAAGTTATTTGATTTTCCATTTCTTTAACCTCTGACAGCTTTTGCGGAGATATCTTTTCTATATAAGTATTTTGATGCATACTGACTTAATCTTCTTTTGCCAAGCTGCTTCATTAAAGCAAAAACTTTATAAAACAGGGCAGGAGAATAATTGAAAAGTATTGACAACACTGAACTAAATTTCGGAATTATTACTTCGGTTTTGGGATGATGTATAACTTTCAGTATTTCTTCTGCGATGTATTCGGGATTAAATGGTTTCTGAATAAATGATATAATAGAATTTTTATTGCTTGATTCGGTATCCAGCATTTGTGTTTTTACTGATCCGGGAGAAATTAAGCTGATTTTAATACCTGCTGCTTTCAACTCTTCGACAAGCGAAAGACATAACCCTCTTACACCAAATTTTGCCGCAGCATAAACTGCTTCATATGGCATCGGGATAATTCCCCCGAGCGAACCGATAACGATAATATGTCCTCCGCCCTGCAATTTCATAACAGGCAGAACCGCCTTTATTATATAGATTGTACTTAAAAGATTTGCATTTATTAAGGATTGAATTTCGGATTCTTTTAATTCACTAAATTCGGTTGGAATCAGTATACCTGCTGAATGAATTAAATAGTCGATTCGCTTAAATTTTGAAATAATTGCTTTGATTGTTTCAACAGGTAAAGGATTGGAAAGATCGTGATTTAAATAATAGTCTGTTTTCTTGTCATCAACCCCGCCAGGTTGGCTGTTTCTGCATATTCCGAAAGTTTTTGCCCCATTTTCTTTTACTAATTTGCATATTGCACTGCCTATACCACCGGTAAAACCTGTTATGATAATATTTTTATTTTTTAAGGTATTCATTTGAGTATTTTTATTTCTACAGTGGAAAATTTAGGCAGACTTAAGCAGCATTTTGTCAAAAAAATGTAAAAGAATTGTAAAACAATGATTGGTAAATAATGAATTTAATGATTAACGAATTGACGAATCTGCCTGCGGGCAGACAGGTTTCCGCATTCAATTCGAAAATTCGTGAATTCGAAAATTCGTAAATTTCATGGCAACCCGCGGCTTTCTTCATTTATCAGATAGAGCCGGTTATCATCAACGTTATAGAGTAATGGAGCTACGGTTATTTTGGGATATCTGAGTCTTAAGCGTTTGGCTTCGCTGGTCACAAAATCAATTTCATTCCCTATTTCAAACATCGGTGCGAAATGCATAAAATGTTCCTCAGCCCATTCACGGTTCCATCCGGCTTTTGCAACTAAACCATTAATAAATTCATCTTTACGTGAAACAAGATTCACCATCCCGCAATTATTATGTCCAATAAGAGCAATGTACCTGACATCGCCTACGGCTATTGCATATGATACTTTAAATTCACTGTATCTTAAATTAGCTCCTCCTGTTCTGATTATATAAGCAAAGTTGTCAGGAATTCGTAAATGTTTACGGTTATCCATACACATTCCCACGAGAAGCTGTGCCTTATCATATGGAATTAACGGTCTGTCCAGATTATGATATTCAAGAAGAGATCCGATTGGGGTTTCACGGTAATCAGGGAAAATGTCATCTTCTTTATTAATATTAATCAACCTTTGCATCATAAAACTCTCTTTTAAATAAAATGATATTAGTTAAATTCATTATCCTGTTCTCTCTGTTAATAACATCCGTTCGATCCTTTTATCGGGGATCAGCCAGATCAGTGCGACCAATATATAAAGAGATTCTGCCAGCAGGGGTGAAACATAGGCACTTGCAATACCAGCTACATATAGGATGGGCGAAGCTTTACCTTTAATATCGGTTCCAATGGCTTTTGCAAGAACAGAATCCTTCCCCTGACTTTTTATAATCACATTCTGAAGTATATAATATGCCCCGGCGGCAAAAAATAATACCGTTCCGTACAGAGCAAGAGTTGCAGAAGTGAGATAATTTTCACCCATCCATCCTGTAACAAAAGGAAAAAGGGAAAGCCAGAATAAAAGATGCAGGTTCGCCCATAAAATTCCACCAGTAACATGTTTAACAGTATGCAGCATATGATGATGATTACTCCAATAAATACCGAGAAAAATGAAGCTTAAAATATAACTAAAGAAGACGGGAAGGACAGGCAGAAGTGCTTTAAATTCAGCACCGTGAGGAATTTTTAACTCCAACACCATAATAGTTATTATTATAGCAAACACTCCATCACTGAATGCTTCCAATCTGCTTTTGTTCATGACAAATCCTTTTAAATGTAAATTTTCTGCTTAAAGTCTCTTGATCAAAAAAAGGTCGCCAAATGTCTACTGTATATCATTGTATATAAATGAGACGTTCTTATCCATTTCTGCGACCTCCATTTGTCTTAATTTAAAGTACCTCAAAATAGGTACAAAAAAAAGTACCTCTTTTAGTAACATAGGCTTGTTATAAGCTTGTTGCATGCTGATTGCCCCTATGAGGGAAAATCATTAAAAAACCGGGTTTTGTTCTTTTTTGCCCTCAATTGTCTGTTGTATATAAATGAAACATCTTTGTCTTTTTGCGTGGCTTTCATTATTAAGAAATCTAATGGCTTCACGGTTTACTTCAATTTTCCCCATCCAGATTCATCGTAGCGAAGTCGTAGCGAAGCGAAGATCCCGCTCCCAGCGGGACGAAAATCATAACCATCAGCGTATGCTCTATGGCGAAAAGAAATCAAGGTTGATGATTATTTTAATTAGCGCTGTCCAAATTAAATCTTCCCTTTCGGGATGCTTATCCATATCACAATCTAAATGGCGAAGCCATCCCTCTGTGGTGCCTGAGTGTCCCACTCCCGGATTTAGTTTCGGCGGGACATATCGAAGGCCTGCTCAGTTACCGCAACTGAGACCGTGACAGCATCCCAGGTAAAAAGCATTATCACAAAAAATAAGTAGTTGACAACCTTATATATATTTATTTTATATTAACAAATAAGTTTGGAATAAATTATATTAAATAATTCCTGAAAATCGAAATGTATGTCCCGAAAGAAATATTAGAAAATTTTTGCAAGAGTAATCATATTGCGAAATTATCTTTTTATGGATCCTGGGTATCTGATCCGGAATCATCAAATGATATAGATATTTTAATCGAATTTGAAGAAAGTGTCAAACCGGGATTGTTACTTATGGCACGGCTGGAAAGAGAACTTTCAGAAATTTTTAACAAGAAAGTAGATCTTAGAACTCCTGAGGAATTAAGTAAATTTTTCCGGAAACAAGTTATTAATGAAGCCAGAATTGAATACCAATCAAAAAGATAATATAAGGATACTGCATATAATTGAAGCTGTCGAAGAAGCCCTTTCATTTACTAAAGAGGTTCATTTGAAGCATTTAATTCAGATAGATAACTTATACTATCAATTATCAAAGAAATAGAAATTATTGGAGAAGCAGCTTCAAAATTATCTGAAGAATATATTGAAAATCATTCTGACGTTCCCTGGATAGATATAGTTGGAATGAGAAATCGTTTAATTCATGGATATTTTGACGTTGATATCGAATTAATCTGGAATACGGTAAAGAAAGATTTACCTGATTTGATTATAAAACTGAAAAAAGAGATATAAATTATTTAATGAAAGGAGATATAATGTTTGATAAAAAGATTTATGTACAGAGAAGGTATAAACTTAAGAAACAGTTGAAATCTGGACTGATACTTTTCCCGGGTAATGAAGAGCCGGCGATGAATTATGCCTCAAATACTTATGACTTCAGACAGGACAGCTCTTTCCTTTATTTCTTCGGGGTGGACCAGGCTGATTTGTTCGGCGTGATCGATATCGATAATGACGAAGAAATTATTTACGGAAACGAATTTGATATTTATGACATCATCTGGATGGGACAACAGACGACGATTCGCGAAAAAGCCGCAAAAGCAGGGATAAGAAAAACCGAACCCGTTAAAAATCTTTCGGTCAAAATAAATGATGCTCTGAAAAAAGGTGTGAAAGTACATTATCTGCCGCAATATCGTTATAAAATAATAAACCAGATGAGCTGGTTATTGGGAATTTCTCCGGATGCAATTAACAATTATACATCATCAAAACTTATTGAGGCTGTTATTGCTCAGCGTTCTAAAAAAATAAAAGAAGAGGTAGATGAAATAGAGTACGCTCTCGATATCGCTTATGAAATGCATACCGTTGCAATGAAAATGGCAGAACCCGGAATGATTGAACAGAAAGTTGCCGGAGCAATTGAAGGAATTGCAAAATCAATGGGACCGGGAGTTTCATTCCCTCCGATTGTTTCAATCCACGGTGAAATTCTCCATAATCATCATCATGAGAATAAAATGAAAAAGGGTGACCTGATGGTGAATGATTCGGGGGCAGAGTCGTATTTGCATTATGCAAGTGATATCACAAGAACATTTCCGGTAGATGGAAAATTCACTTCCAAACAGAAAGAGATTTATGAAATCGTCCTTAATGCCCAGCTTAATTCAATAAAAGCGATAAAACCGGGACGAAAATTCAGGGATGTCCATCTGCTTGCCGCCAGAAATATTGCGGTTGGATTGAAAGAACTTGGATTTATGAAGGGTGATACTGACGAAGCAATAAAAGCCGGTGCACACGCATTATTTTTTCCGCACGGGTTGGGACATATGCTTGGACTTGATGTTCACGATATGGAAGGTCTCGGTGAGGATTTTGTCGGCTATAATGAAAAAATAAAAAGAAGCGATCAGTTCGGCCTCGCTTATGTGCGCCTTGCAAAAGAGCTTGAACCCGGTTATGTGTTAACAGTTGAACCGGGAATTTATTTTATCCCTGAGCTGATTGATTTATGGAGAAAGGAAAATAAATTCAAACAATTCATTAATTATGATAAGGCGGATTCTTACATAGGATTCGGCGGCATCAGAATAGAAGATAATGTTCTTGTGACGGGTGATGGACACAGAGTGCTGGGCAGGCAGTCAATCCCGAAGACAATCGATGAAGTCGAGAGAATGTGCGTGGCATAGATAAGAACGCTATCCAGTATCCAGCATCCAGCATCCAGAATAATGGAATCTTGGGATGATATTTTGTACATTTCCGGTGATTCATCTCTGTATCCGGTAATTTGAATATATTTTTTCAAATGGCGGGGAGATTAAAATGGAAAATTGTTATAATCATCCTGAAAGAAAAGCTTACGCAATCTGTCATAATTGCGGCGGACACTTTTGTGAAGATTGTCTTACTGCGGGTATAGAATTCTATTATTGTAAATCCTCCATTTGTCGAAAAAAATCAGAAGAAGAAAATAGTTGGGAAAGAATAATCTGTCCAAATTGCTTGAGTGTATTGGAAATCAGCCGTGATGAACTTAAAGCAGCAGGATTGCATTGTCCGGAATGTGATTCCTTTATTATTCTGGTAGATAGCAGATCAGAACATGTGGAAGACAAAAACTATGTAAAGCTTCTGTCTTCCTCAAATCAGGGCGATATTGCAATTATTAAATCAATGCTGGAAAATGCAGAAGTTGATTACTACCTGACAGGTGAAAACTTTTCAGGCCTGGGACCTTTTCTGGAACCAGCAGTATTTTATGTCAATGAAAATGATACTGAACTGGCAAAAGATATCTTAAAAGACTTTGAACTTCATTTGTTCGGACTATCTGCAAATAATGAAGAAGAAAATTGAAAGATTTACCCATTCAGGATATTTGATTTATGATAACATCCCCAGTTATTGTTGATGCCCTTCAATAACACCCTTCACCCTGATCCTGATTCCATAATTTATTATAATTAAAGTTGATACTACAAAATCTGTTAAATCTGAGACTTTATTCATATTTTTGAATACCTTAGAATATTTTTATGGTATGAACAAATGAAAAGCTTTATAATATCTTCTTTTTTTATTTTAGGTCTGCTTTATTCCGGATGCGTAAAAGAAACCAATCAACCATCAACGGCAGGAAGAGCTATGGACTCTCTGAGAACTATGATTGCACAGTTTGCACCTACAGAAATTAAATATGATTCGACTCTTCTTTCTGCACGACAAAAAATCGTCCTGAATAAACTTTACCAGGCTTCACGTTTAATCGATAGTATTTTTCTGAAACAGGTATTTTCTAAAAATGAAGAAATTAAAAATCAACTCAGAGAGGGTACTTCCGAAGAGGATAGTTTAAAATATTTATATTTTAAAATAAATGCCGGACCTTTTGACAGATTAAATCACGATGCTGCGTTTATCGATAGTTATGAAAAACCTCTCGGGGCAAATTTCTATCCTGAAGATATAACAAAGGATGAGTTCACTAACTGGATAAAGAATCATCCGGACGATGAAAAGAACTTTACTTCCGAATTCACTGTAATAAGAAAAAATGGTGATTCTCTCATTGCTATTCCTTACAGCGAATTTTATCAGCCTGAAATAGGAAAGATTTCCAAACTCTTAAAGGAAGCTGCTGAATATGCCGATAATCCTTCATTGAAAAAATATCTTACACTCCGGGCAAAAGCATTTGAGACTAATGATTATTTTGAAAGCGATATGGCCTGGATGGATTTGAAAAACAGTATTCTGGAAGTTGTAATTGGTCCTTATGAGGTATATGAAGACGGACTCTTTAATTATAAGGCATCATTTGAAAGTTTCCTGACCATTAAAGATCCTGAGGAAAGTGCAAAGCTTGAAAAGTTCGCGAAATATTTGAAAGATATTGAAAAACATCTCCCCATTGACGATAAATATAAAAATACCAAACGCGGGTCCGAATCTCCTATTGTTGTCGTAAATGAAGTTTACAGCGCCGGTGATTCAAAAGCTGGTGTTCAGACCTTAGCTTTTAATTTGCCGAATGATGAAAGAGTAAGACAGGCAAAAGGATCAAAGAAAGTATTATTGAAAAATATGCATGAAGCTAAATTTGATAAGCTATTAATGCCCATAGCCCAAATTGTACTGGATAAAGATCAACTTCAGTATGTAACTTTCGCAGGATTTTTCAATCATACTTTGATGCATGAAATGTCCCACGGAGTTGGTCCCGGCATTATTACAGTGAACGGTAAAAAAACAGAAGTTAAAAAGGAATTGAAAGAAACTTATTCCACACTGGAGGAATGCAAAGCCGATATACTTGGAATGTATAACAATATTTTTATGATTGAGAAAAAAGTTTATCCGCCCGAATTTGCAAAGGAAACGTATGCAACTTTTCTGGCAGGAGTTTTCAGATCAGTAAGATTTGGGATCAATGAGGCACACGGCGGCGGAACTGCAATTATTTATAATTTCCTGCTTGAAAAAGGTGGTTATGAATATAACCCGGACACCAAAAAAGTAAAAGTTAACTTTGATAAAATTTATCCCGCACTGGAAGAGCTTGCAAATAAAGTTCTTATGATTCAGGCAACGGGTGATTATGATGGAGCTAAATCATTCATTGCAAAATACGCAGTTAATTCTCCTTCAATGGTCACATTAAGATCAGAACTAACAAAGCTGCCGGTTGATATCAGACCAGTGTTTCAGATTGAGGAAGGACACTGATAGAGTAGGCAAAAGGGCAGTAGGCGGCAGGCAAGGGGAAGCAGAAACGAATAAGCTATTGGCAATCGCTGCGAATCCACGAACCTGCCTGCCGGGAGTCCCTCACCCCCGAACTCAATTCGAGAATTCGCTAATTCGCAAATAAGAATTTAAACTTCTTTTCACCGGGAGCTTTTCCTTCTTCCAACGTTGTGAACATACCAACGAAGTCGAAGATCCGGCTTTTAGACGGAATGGTCAATCTTAACGTTGTGTACTTTTTGCGATTTTCTTTGCGCACTAAAATTTTTCTTTGAGTGCTTTGTGTGATCTTTGTGCTTTGTGCAACTAAAAAGGAGTCAGTGTGCCCCCCATTGTTAAAATCTGGCGGGACGTATCGAAGACCTATTTCTCAATTTCTTCAATTACTTTTATACTTCCTTTCACTGGCAACTCGATATAGTAGGTTTTACCCCCCTTATTATTTAAGACAATATCGCGAAGCCAGGGATTATACATTTTAAGGATTTTATAATTTACTCCCTGTGAAATGGCATAGTCGGCAAGATCAGATATCGATCCGCTTACTGATACTTCGTATGTCGGAAGCGGCGGATATAAATCAGAGTCCTTCAGATCAAAGCCATATTCCTCAGAATTCTGCATAATTGTTTTCATCGCTATTATTCTTGCTATATATCTTGAAGTCTCATCACTTAAAACCAGGTTATAATAATTCCTTGTCTTTTGACGTGCTATTTGTTTTTCCACACCGTTCGTCCCCATATTAAATGATGCAGCAGCCATCGTCCAGCTCCCGAACTCATCGTGTGCATCCTTAATATATTGACATGCGGCTTCGGTGGATTTTTTAACATCATACCGCTGGTCAACTTCACTGCTTATCTCCAGTCCGTTTTTCCTTCCCGTCTCTTCAATAAACTGCCAGAATCCAACCGCTCCGGCAGGAGAGATTACATTCGATAAGCCGCTTTCAATTACGGCTACATATTTGAAATCCTCCGGTATATTATGAGCCTTCAGTATGGGTTCTATTACAGGGAAATAACGGTTTGCTCTTTTAATTGATAATATCAT
Organism: Ignavibacteriaceae bacterium; assembly: GCA_035456745.1. Classification (GTDB taxonomy): domain Bacteria; phylum Bacteroidota; class Ignavibacteria; order Ignavibacteriales; family Ignavibacteriaceae; genus DATFVA01. The sequence continues at coordinate 4,416 of DATICR010000322.1, read as the reverse complement.
ATATGAATGATAATAAGTATTGACGATAAATTCCCTGTCCATCCTTTCCTTCACTTCAAAATTATCGAGAGGAACTTTTTCTCCAGCGAAATCTAGATCGTCCGGAATGGGGGGCGATACTATTTTATAATCCTGTGGAAACTTTTCACCGGAAGATTCGTTGACTTTTTCGGATGTAAAACCATTATATAAAAACATAACCGGTATAGCCAGTACGAATCCAAGAAGGAAAATATATATTTTAGGTTTGTTAATCATTTTCATAAAACCATATTTTCACGGTTTATAATAATTGTTAAACGAAAATATAATTAAATATTTTTCTTTATAAAGCCCATCTTATTGCCACGAAGACTCAAAGACACTAAGTAAAATCTACAAATCAAATTAATATATTGAATCAATTCGATAATTCGATAATTCGCAAATTCCAAATTCTTTAAAATAAAAAACCCCTCATAAAATTATGAGGGGTTCAAACTAATATTAAGGGAAATTTATTGACCTAAATATGCTTTCAGTGAGCTGCTTCTGGATGCATATCTAAGGCTTCTTAACGCTTTTTCTTTAATCTGTCTTACTCTCTCGCGTGTAAGATTAAAGCGTTCGCCTATCTCTTCCAGTGTAGCTGCGTGCTCGCTGTTTATTCCGAAGTATAATTTAATTACTTCTGCTTCCCTCTCATTGAGAGTTGAGAGCACGTTTTCAACCTCCTGTTTCAGAGATTCTTTCATTAAAGTACCGTCGGGTGAAGGCTGCTGTTCATTAACAAGAATATCTCCGAGACTATTCTTATTATCGTCACCTTCTTTTAACGGCGCATCCATTGAAACATGACGACCATAAAGCTGCATGGTATCGGCAACTTCTTCAACATTCATATCAAGAACCTGTGCAAGTTCCTCTGTAGTTGGTTTTCTTTCATATTCCTGTTCAAGATCCCTGTAAGCCTTGCTTAACTTACCCAGGGAGCCAACTCTGTTAAGAGGAAGTCTTACTATTCTTGACTGCTCGGCAATTGCCTGCATAATTGACTGCCTGATCCACCATACTGCATAGGAGATAAATTTAAATCCCCTGGTTTCATCGAATCTTTGCGCGGCCTTAATAAGACCAAGATTACCTTCGTTTATCAAATCACCAAGAGATAATCCCTGATTCTGGAATTGTTTTGCAACACTAACTACGAATCTGAGGTTTGCTTTTGTCAACGATTCTAAAGCAAGTTTATCGCCTTTCTTAATCCTAATCGCTAATTCAATTTCCTGTTCCGGTGTAAGCAGATCTACTTTCCCAATTTCCTGCAGATACTGGTCAAGCGATTTACTTTCCCTGTTAGTGAATTGCTTGGTTATCTTCAATTAATCAACTCCTAATTTTATTTAGTTTATGGATTATTACATTAGATATAAGAACAATATTTTCGCTTCAAAATTTTTCCGAACAAAGTTATTTAATGTAAGCAATATTTTGTTAAAAATTAAGCTAAAAATTCTTACTACCGTCTAATTCTTTGATTATAAGACTATATAAGGGCTCTAAAAGTTTCAATAAAGTGACTTTTATCATTATGGAGATAATTATTTACCCTTTTTTCCTATCTCACCTGTAATTTGTAATATTAAAGAAAATTTAATCGAAAAAGCTCAATTGTCCTGTTTTTATGATAGAATCGAATGATTCTCCCAGCAGACTTAATACAGAATCTGCTATCGGCTTAACTTGTTTTTCAATGTAATGCTGATAATCAATATCATTATGCTTTAGCTCAACAGGAACAGGACCGCGTTTTGTAATCACATAATAAATTGTACCACTGCTTTGACTAATTTGCTTTGCAGCACGTACATGCTGGGGAATGTTTTTTGTATAATCTTCAACATCCTTCCGCAATCTCTTTCTATATACAAGCTTATCATCAAATTCACCGGAATTGATTTTTTTGACTACTTCCTTTATCCAGTTTTTAATTTCCTTCTCGTAAAATATTCTTTCATAAAGTTCCACCTGGAATTCTTTTGCCAGTCTTGTCCAGTCACTTCTAACAAATTCCAACCCTACAAACTCAATCTTTTCTTCACTTCCGGTTTTAAGAAGACCGGCATATCTTTTCTTGGCACCCGATTCTCCTCCCCTGGCAGGAGTTATTATAAATTTTCTGTAAAATTTTTCATACTCAATTTCGAGAAATGAATTGACATTATATTCTTTTTTCAACCTCTGTTTCCAATAGTCATTCAACTCTTGAACCAACATCCCGCCGTCTTCAGGTGTAAAATTATCGAATGTATCGGGAAGTTTGACAAAGAGAGAATCGGTGTCGCCGTAAACGACTTTAAATCCTTTTTGTTCCAGGTATTCTTTGCTCCTTAACAAAAGCCACTGACCGGTACCGGTAATCGCAGAGGGAAGATCAGGATGATAAAACCTGCAACCGTATGATCCCATTACTCCGTAAAAACTGTTCATTAGTATTTTAATCGCCTGGGACAGCTGTTTATCTTTATTTTTCTTTGCCTTGCCCCTCTGCTCGATTAATCCCGAAATAAAATCAGGCAGAAAATGCTGTGATGCTGAAAACCTATAACCTGTAGGCGTTTCAAGTGTATCTACAGAAGAAAGAATTCTTGAATATGGATCAATTTTAAATGTCTGAATGATTGAGGGATACAAACTTCTGAAGTCAAGCACAATTACATTATTGTATATTCCGGGTTCAGGTTCAAATACATAGCCACCTGCAGCGTGTCCTGATATTTCAAGATCTTTAACGTTGGGTGCAACATATCCATTTCTATGCAAGCGGGGAAGAAGGAAATGATCAAAAGCTGCAGTCATCATTCCTAATTGGTCCATTAATAATCCCGATAATTGTGAACGCCTTACAGATAATTCAATCAATCCCGATTTTCTGAAAATCTCTGTAACAAGTACAGCATCATTCAGGTTATATTCGGCCAGTTTTCTTTTGTTTTCTATGAAAAGTCTTTCAATTTCCGCGACTTTATTTTCATCAGGTGAAATTGTCTTCCCTTCCCGGAGTAATTCCTGAGCAACTGTTTCAAGCTTGTAATCTTCAAATGTAAAAAATGATGACCGTAATGACTGGGGACCATCAATTACTACCCTTCCGTAAACTGAAGCAAAATAACCGCCGGCTTTTCTTGCCCGCAGAGAGACTCTTCCGTTGCCCCTGGCGATTTCAAAAGGAATGTACAACTCATTACATTTTGATTCAAGAAACATTAAATCAAAACCTATAACATGCCAGCCTATTATTATATCCGGATCCTTTTCTTTAAACCATGAGATGAATGACTGGAGAAGTTCTTTCTCACCGGGAAAGAAATTTATGACTTCATCATTTTTGCCGTCTCCTATGATAAATACTTTTTTCTCATCCTCAATCCGGTTTGTCAGATGTACCGCAATTGAATAGAGTAACCGGTTTCCTGCCCCGGTTTCGATGTCAATCGAAGCTATTTTAAATTGTGGAGTAAATTCGCATTTTTCTAATTCGGGATTAACAAATTGGATCAGCCTTTCTTTCCGGACAGCTTCACCTTTTATGCTGACCTGAGCATTAAGAAAACGCTCCATTAAAAACCTTCTGACTGGATCTATGTCAGCTTCGTATGTTTTGGTATTGCTTTTACCAAACTCTTCTGCAGCAGTTCTGAGATCACGTTCAGAATTGAAATAAATTGCATCGACATCTTTCCCCTGAAAATTTTTTAGCTCAACAGATCTTCTCGTAAAGGGCACAGATAACCCCGGTTCAACAGCTTTTCTCTCAATAAAGAACACAGGTTTAACATTAGTTATAATGATTTCAACAGGAGAGGATTCTTCCGATATCCCGATAAATTTCAGAACATTCCTGCCCTTAATATCCTGCCATTCACCGGTTAATATGAAAGCCTTTAATTGATCCAAACAGATAAGTGATTTTTTATTAGTTAATGCATATTAAATTTTTCACTATTTTTCCGGGTAATCAATTCATAAATTTTTCTGTTCCTGTAAGAAAATTAAGTAATTAGCGTTTATTTGTCAGTAAGTTTAATAAATTATAATAATTGACGGATTATCGAATTGAATTCGAAAATTCTCTAATTCCCTAAATGAAAAGTCCATTAATAAAGATAGTAACTATACTTTTAGCAGTAATTTTAATCCCTCTGATTTTTTTTACTGTCTACGAAATAAGTTCACTCAATCAAACCGAACAGGTGTTAAGCAGGATTTATGCAAATCAGCTGGATGCAATTTTATTTTCTGTTAATCAGTACTCTGAAGATCTCATAAGCAGCTGGAGAAATAAATTAAATAATTCCCTTACCGACAAAGAATTGGTAAATGCTTTTCTTAAGGTTTATGGTTCGGTAAATTATGTTTTTATTGCTGATGGCCCTG
>DATICR010000321.1:0-9293 GCA_035456745.1 Ignavibacteriaceae bacterium | reverse complement strand
ATTATTTTCTTGTATAATCTAAAATTATTTTACCAACAGATACTAATTAGTGGAAAACCTCAAAAAAGATAATCCGTTTGAATTCAGTGAAGCATTAACTAATTTTTTCCAGACGATTGCGGGTTTATCGACCTTTTCTTTAAGATTTTTTCAAAATGTTTTTATTCCTCCCTTTGAGTTTGGAGAAATAAAGAAGCATATGGATGAGCTTGGAATTAAGACTATGCCGATTGTAACAGTTGCAGGATTTATAATCGGATTGGTACTCGCAATGCAAAGTCAGCCGGTAATGCAGCGTTTCGGAGCAGAATCATATCTCCCAAGTATGGTTTCATTATCCGTAGTACGGGAACTGGGACCTGTACTCACGGCATTGTTATTTGCCGGCCGCGTAAGTTCTGGAATCGGTGCAGAACTTGGTTCAATGAGGGTGACTGAACAGATAGATGCAATGGAAGTATCGGCAGTTAATCCTTATAGGTATCTGGTTGTTACAAGAATTCTTGCTTGTACTTTCATTCTCCCAATACTTACTTTATATGTAGATTTTCTTGCAGTTATGGGAGGTTATATGGCGTTGAAACTTTCTACCGGAACAACCTTCCAACTTTATATAAATGCTATTTTTAAATCACTCGAATTTTCCGATTTAATTCCCGGCATTCTTAAGACTTTTGTTTTTGGATTTATCGTCGGTGCTGTCGGCTCATATAAGGGATATAACGCTGATAACGGTACGGTCGGTGTGGGGCAGGCGTCAACAAGTGCGGTGGTAATGTCATCACTTTTAATTCTGCTTGTGGATATGGTTCTGGTTAAAATTACGGTCTGGATATGGGCAAGTTAATGGTTGAGGTAAAAAATGTTTCCAAATCATTCGGTGAAAACGTCGTTCTTGATGATATCTCTTTTAATGTTGAACAGGGAGAAAATTTTGTAGTATTCGGAAAAAGTGGTTCTGGCAAAAGTGTTCTCTTGAAATGTATGGTGGGACTGATGGAACCTGATTCGGGAGAAATAAATATTGACGGTAAAAGTGTTCTTAATCTCCCTCTAAATGAATTGAATAAAATCAGAAAACATATTGGATTTCTATTCCAGGGCGCTGCACTGTATGATTCCATGACTGTGCGTGAAAATCTGGAATTTCCCCTGATCAGGAATTTCAGTTTCTCAGGGGAAGAGAGATTCGAGAAAGTTAAAAATGTTCTTGAAAAAGTAGGTTTAACTGAAATAATTGATAAAAAACCGGCAGAGCTTTCAGGAGGTATGAAGAAAAGAATTGGGCTCGCCCGAACTATTATTACTGAACCAATGTTAATTTTATACGATGAACCGACAACAGGTCTTGATCCAATTACCACAAAAGAAATTAGTCAGCTTCTTGTTGAATTGCAGAAGGATATTAATTGTACAGCCATAGTTGTAACTCACGATCTGATTTGTGCTAAAATTGTAGCAGATTCGGCAATTGTCCTGAAAGATGCTAAAATAAGATTCGAGGGGGATATAAAAGAATTGGAATCTTCAAATGATAAATTTCTTAAAAATTTTTTCAGTGGGGAAATAATAGATGAAAACAGCGGAGACTAATGATGGCTAAAAAAACTTCAACCGTAAAACTGGGAATATTTATCTTTCTCGGAGTAACGATTCTTGTGGTAGCCATATTTATGCTGGGCGGGAAAGAACAATTGTTTAGTTCAACTTTTAATGTAAAAGCATATTTCAAAACCGTTCAGGGACTGAAAAGCGGTGCAACCGTGAGATTAAGCGGCATAGATGTCGGTACCGTGAAAGATGTTTCAATCCTTAATGATACCACCGGACGTGTTCAGGTTATTATGAGTATTAAGGAAGACGTTGCCCGGTTTATCAGAACTGATACCAGAGCAACAATTGAAACTGAGGGGCTTGTCGGTAATAAAGTTGTTGTGTTGGAGATCGGGAGTGCATCCGCAGAACAGGTAAAAGATGGAGGTGCAATAAGAACCAAAGAGCCGATGAGTTTTTCCGCCGTCATTGAAGAGACTCAGGGTGTTATGGAGTATACAAAACAAATGACAAAGGATCTTTCGGAAATAATTAGCAGGGTAAACCGGGGGGAAGGTTCAATCGGCAAACTACTTGTTAATGATGAGCTTTATACTTCCGCTACTAATTTGACTAATCAGGCTGATCAAAGTCTAAAATCAATTACTTCAGAGTTTAACAGGGTCACTGAATTATTCGATTAGCTTGGAGAAGGTGTGAACAATGTAGTGTCCCGTGTCGATTCGACGGTAGCTGACCTCGATTCGGTTATAACCGGTATTAAGGAAGGCAGGGGAATCCTCGGCGAAATGCTTGCTAATGGAAGTCCTTTTGATTCAACTTTCCGGGAAGCGGTATCTAACATTGAAAAAACTACCGCCGATGCAAGACTTGCAGCATCACGTCTCGCAGAGAATATGGAAGCTCTGAAACATAACTGGCTGTTTAAGAGTTACTTTGAAAACAGAGGTTATTGGGATAAAGCTGAATATGAAGACGATATAAATTCAAAGATAAAAGAACTTGATGAAAAGATTAAGGTAATTGATGCCAAAATGCAGGAATTAAAGGGATTGGAAAAAGGAACAAAGTAGTAGAGCGGTTCGGTGAATCGCTCTACTATAGCTAACGCCCTCTGTTAACTTATTTATATGCTGCTTCGTTTATATCATCCATTGATTTAATAGGTTTCGGTGGACTCAGATATTCTGCAAGGAATTTATATATTTTAATCCGTATCTCCTTTGCCTTTTTAGTATCAATCCTGTCGAATGAATGTCCTCCGGGTATATCTTTGTAAATTTCATATTCAAATTTCTTACCTTCAGCTTTTAAAGCCTGTATCAAATGCTCAACTTCAAGGACATTCACATCATCATCGTTTGTATTTGTATGAATTAATAAAGGCGTCTGTAATTTTTCGGCATTCCATACTGGGGATCTTTTCCTGTATTCTTTTACGTCTTCATTGACTGTCTTTCCTATATGATAATCAGCCGAATAAAGATCTCTGTACTCATCATCGTAGTAACCCATTCGTGCAATAAGATCACTAACCGGTACGCCGGCAAATGCAACTTTGTAATCCCCCGGATAATTGAAGATATTAAATAATGTTATAAGCCCGCCGTGACTCCACCCAATAATACCTACACGGTTTTTATCAACAAAATCATAATTCTCAATCATATAATCCCGGCTCGCTTTTACATCTTCTATCTCCAATCCGCCGTAATCTATTTTTTCATAAAATGATTTTCCATATCCGGTACTGCCCCTATATTCTGCAGCAATTACAATATATTTCTGAGCAATAAGCTCTTTAATGATGTGTGTGTGATATGATGTGAAGTTTGCGTGGACACCGCCATGCGGGAAAACAATTAAGGGGTATTTGCTGTTAACATCAATGTCTTTCGGAATAAAAATATATGCCCAGAATTTTAAAGGGTTGCCTGCTCCCATAGCAGTCGGATTTTTTTCTTTTGCAGGCGGCGGGCCGGTCAAATAAACTTTATCAATAAAAGCTGCGGACCCTACTCTCTGGAACCAGATAATATCATCTATTCCTTTTTCAATAATATCGAGCCGGTGTTGAAGATTTTCATCGTTGCTTTTCAATAATTCAAGTTCTGATGATTTTTCATTTATTGTCTCCTGACAAAAAACTAATCCAACAGGAGAAATGGTTAAAATGATCAGAAATAAATATCTGTGGAAAACGGATATTTTCATAAAAATCTCCCCGAAAATTGTGAAAAGTAGTTAAATAATATATCAAAATAATAATATTTAAAAGTAAATTCCTGCACCAATCCGTATTCCTTTTAATTCATAGTTCCATTCGTGATATTTTTCTGTAGCGGAATAATAACTGGGGCGAGGGGCGTAGTTGCTTCTTGTGTACCAACCCTTGCTAAATGCTGCTTCATATTCGGCAAAAAAGGTAAAATTTTTATAGACAATACTCTCAATTCCCACGATGGTTGATATCCCTGCATTCCAGATCTCTTCTTTATACTTACGTAAATAAGTATAATCTAAAATATTTTCATTGGTATAATTTTCATAAATTTCTTCCCTTATTCTGTTATTGTAATTTAGGAACGGACCGCCTCCGAAGTATAAATGCATAATAGAATTGGTTCTGATCATATATAAATAGTGAATATTTATTTCGAAAAAATGATCTGATTGAGTATTCTTGTATATTCTATAGTAATGAGGAGTATTTGTTTCAGGATCATTATATTCTATATTCTCAGATTCATTATTGTTGAATAATCCTGTTACGTTTGCTCTGAATCGCAAACCTGAATTCTCCGAAATATTGTATTTATATGCTATAATTACCTGGTTGATGAAATAAAACTGAATTTCATTATTATAATCATTCGATGTGGAATCATCTGCGGTTTCAGTTTGTGGAAAGCAAATTAAAGGTAATAAGATGAATGCGCAGAATATATATTTGGACAACATTTTTATTCCTCCTGAGGGTTATTCTTGAAAATGTCATTTATTCTATGAAGAGGGTGTGAATTTGATAATGTCGTCTTTTTATTCTAATATGAATTGATATGAAATTATGTTAGTCCCAAATCTCCCTCTAAATATATATTTAACTTAATATTTAATTAATATTAATTCAATATGTACCTTTCTCATCCAAACAAATAATCTCAACACCTGGATAATCCTGATTTTTTTACCACTAAATCTTAATTTAGTTTTTGTAAATTTAAGGTTCCGGTTTTTCAATTAATAATTTATTTTATTGAATTAATGACTGTTAATGGAAAAAAAATAATTGTTAAAGGTGCCAGAGAGCATAATTTAAAGAATCTAAGCTTTGAGATTCCAAGGAATAAGCTGATTGTATTTACAGGGGTCAGCGGAAGCGGAAAGTCCTCTTTGGTATTCGATACAATTTATGCAGAAGGACAAAGAAGATATGTAGAAAGTCTATCTGCTTATGCACGGCAGTTTCTTGAAAGAATGAATAAGCCTGATGTTGATTTAATTCAGGGGATCAGTCCTGCTGTTGCTATTGAACAAAAAACCGGGGCAAGAAACACAAGATCTACCGTCGGCACAACCACTGAAGTATATGACTATCTCAGACTTCTGTTTGCAAGAATCGGAAAGACGATCTGTTTTGAATGCGGCAAAGAAGTAAAGAAAGCTACTACAACTACTGTAACTGAATGGCTTGAGGAACAGCCTGATGGTACAAAATTTTATCTGACATTCCCGCTTCATATTCATGAGGGAACCACAGTAAATCAGGAGATAGATTTGCTGAAAAAAAGAGGTTTCTTCAGACTCTATTTCAATAAAAGGATGGTCGACTTAAGTGAAGAGGACATTCTTCCCAAAAAGAAAGATGATATAAGAGTTGTAATTGACAGGTTTAAGATCACTCACGGTGAGATCAGGGAAAAGCTTGCTGATTCAATTGAAGTTACATTTAAGGAAGGTGAAAACCGGCTGATAATCATAAATGCTGAAACCGGTGAAGAAAAAGATTTTAATAAATTTTATGAATGCTGCGGTATAAGGTATGAAGAACCGGAACCGCGGTTCTTTTCATTTAATAATCCTTTCGGAGCCTGTCCTGTATGTCAGGGATTCAGTAAGACTATCGGGATTGATATGAACCTTGTTGTTCCAAATCCAAATATCAGTATAGTCGATGGCGCTATCGCTCCTTTCAGATCAGCAAAATTCAGTATTCATCTCAGGGACTTAATACAGAATGCAAAAAAATATGCTGTCCCGATTAACATTCCATTTAAAGAATTAAATCAGGAACAGGTCGCGTTAATTCGTCAGGGCTTCGGTGATTATGTAGGCATAGATAAGTTTTTTGAAAGGCTTGAGAGCAAAACATATAAGATGCACGTCCGTGTATTGTTGAGCCGTTACCGCGGATATGCAATTTGCTCAGCCTGCAAAGGTTCAAGATTAAGAAGGGAAGCACTCCAGGTAAAAATTAATAATAAATCTATTTACGATTGTGTCAGGATACCAATTGAGCAATCATTGAAATTCTTTTCAAATCTGGAACTTTCTGAATATGATCAGTTTGTGGGGGACAGGATATTAAAGGAGATAATAAAAAGATTAACATTTTTAAATAATGTTGGGATCGGTTACCTGACTCTTGATCGGTTAAGCAGCACTCTTTCGGGTGGAGAAACACAAAGAATAAATCTGGCTACCTCTTTGGGTTCTTCGCTGGTAGGTACTTTATACGTTCTCGATGAACCAAGTATTGGTCTTCATCCGAGAGATAATGAGAGATTAATTAATATTCTTAAAAATCTCAGGGATATAGGGAATACAGTGCTCGTTGTAGAGCACGATCCTGATATGATGAAAGCAGCAGATATTCTTATTGATATGGGACCGAAAGCCGGTCAGGCAGGAGGGGAAATAATTGCACGCGGCACTTATGATGAAATTTTAAAAGAAAAGAATTCGTTAACAGGGAAATATCTTTCCGGAATTCTTAATATTCCTGTTCCGTCAAAAAGAAGAACTACTAAGACTAAGGAAATCAAAATAATAGGTGCTAAAGAACATAATCTGAAAAATTTAGATGTATCTATTCCGCTTAATAAGTTTGTGGTGATCACTGGCGTAAGTGGTTCCGGCAAAAGTACGTTAATTCACGAAGTTCTATATGGAGGTATCGCAAAATATTTGGGATTTAACCCCCCTAAAATCGGAGACTTTGATGATATTAAAGGAATAGAACATATAGATGAAATTGAAATAGTAGATCAAACCCCGATTGGGAAGACACCTCGATCCAATCCAATCAGCTATATTAAAGCTTTTGAACTTATCAGGGAATTATATGCGTCGACACACCAGGCAAGAGCAAGAGGATATAAACCTGGTTATTTTTCCTTTAATGTTCCCGGTGGAAGATGTGAAACCTGTCAGGGAGATGGTTTTATTAAAGTGGAAATGCAGTTCCTTGCTGATCTGTACCTTGAATGTGAGGACTGCAATGGAACAAGGTATAAAAAAGAAATAAGGGAAATTACTTACCGGGGAAAAAATCTCGTGGAAGTACTTGATATGACTGTAGACGAAGCAGTAAAATTCTTTAAAGGTAATGATAAGATTGTCAAATATCTGCGGGTCCTTTCTGATGTTGGTCTTGATTATATTAAGCTTGGTCAACCTTCGAATACACTTTCCGGAGGTGAAGCCCAAAGAATAAAATTGGCATCGCACCTTACTTCTCAAAAAGACCGGAGGCATACGCTGTTCATTTTCGATGAGCCGACGACAGGACTTCACTTTGATGATATCTCAAAACTTTTGAATTGTTTTAACTTGCTGCTTGAAAGAGATAATTCGGTGGTTATTATTGAGCATAACCCCGAAATTATAAAATGTGCCGATTATGTGATTGATATGGGACCCGAAGCAGGAGAAATGGGCGGTGAAATAGTTGCTGCCGGTACTCCGGAGGAAATAGCTGCAAACAAAAAATCATGGACAGGGAAATATCTTAAGGCACATTTGAATTAGAAAAATTAAAATCTGCTGGAAAAGAATCTTCGTTAACATCATCACTAAATTGATTCTCTTTAATTACTTAAATCGCCCCTGATAAAGGAATCAATTCATCCGCAGAAATCCCAATTTATTTATTTCATCTCATCACTCCATACTTAACCTGCCACCCCGTTCTTGTCTTGATTTAATATCTGAGAGAAATGAATTTGCGCCGTTTTTTTTATCTGTACATTCATCAATTCCAATTTTATTCCCTTAAGATTTTATATAATAATTTACCTTTTAAAGCGCGTTCAGTGCGTATTTAGAGCGTAATTAGTGCGTAATTAGATACTTGTTGCATAGTAATAAGTGCTGATTAATTTAATTGAATTGTTCATTGTTCGAATTATTTTTAAATCGAAGTTAATTATGAATTGTTAATACAGGTTATGTTCTTCTTGGCCGAATGAGTTTTGTTTGAGCAAAATAATATGCTAATTTAATTATGAAGAATGGTGAATAATTAATCAGGCGGTACTAACACAAAATGATTAAAGGATCTGATTCAGTTAAAATCCCATTTATGATCGGTTCCGGATATTTATTATTATTAGTAATAATCGAATTATTATCAATTTTACATTTAAATAATGGTTTATTTGTTTACACTCTTGATGATCCTTATATTCATTTATCTCTTGCTCAGCATATTATGCGGGGACATTATGGTATAAATACTATTGAATATTCTGCTCCTTCCTCTACTATATTATGGCCGTTTATTATAGCACCGTTTTCCGCATTTATATATTTTCCTTTTCTTTTAAATGTCGCTGCTTCTTTGGCGACTATTTTTTTATTTACCAAAATATTGAATGCTTCTTTTGATATAAAGGATAAACGAACAAAAAATATATTAGTCACAGTATTGCTGATTTTATTGATATTTGCCTCAAATCAGGTGGGCTTAATCTTTACGGGGATGGAACATTCACTTCAGGTGCTCGTTGTTTCTATAATAGTTTATGGCTTAATCATTGTATATAGGAATAATAAGGTCAAACCATGGCTGCTTATTGCAATTGTCGCAGCTCCTTTAATCCGGTATGAAAACCTTGCTGTTTCTGTTGCTGCGTGTGTTTATCTTCTCTTAAATGGCTATAGAAAAAAGACGATAATAATTTTTTTGTTGATTGTAACTTTAGTTGGCGGTTTTTCAATCTTTTTGATTTCAATGGGCCTTAATCCTCTTCCGACATCTGTATTCATCAAATCTTATTTTGTTGAAAGTGGAGGCAGTCTTCGATCTTTACTCAGCAACTTTGCTTTTACATTGAGATACAGGCAGGGAATTATTCTCGTCATTGGACTTATATTGACTTTAATTTTTATGTTAAAAGTTCAGAATCCCGGAAAGAAAAAATTAGCATTTATCTGCTGTCTTGCTCTTGTTATGCATTTTATGGCGGGAAGATATGACTGGTTTAACAGGTATGAAATATATATATGGACTTTTTTTCTCCTGATTATAATTTTTCTCGTTGGTTCAAATATTTCCGGATTTATAGAATATAAATACACTGACTTGCGTTTTATCGGAGTACTGTTGTTTGTTATCATCGCTTCAGTATGCTTAAGCTGGATTTATATTACTGGCCTGTTTGACATCCCTCTTGCCTCAAATAATATTTATGAACAACAATATCAAATGCATAGATTCGTCCGGGAATATTATAGAA
>DATICR010000320.1:0-2778 GCA_035456745.1 Ignavibacteriaceae bacterium | reverse complement strand
ATCCAGGTTTTTCCAAAGAATCTTAATATGAACTTTTTGGCACCTGATGATTCCTCGCAGAAAATATTAGAGTTATATAGTCTTTTTTCAGAATATTATAAAAATAAAGATTATAAAAGCGCCCTCCCGTACGGATGGCAGGTCCTGCAAGCGGATCCTGCAAAATTTTCCAAATTCATTTATTACAAAATGGAAGATGCCTTATGGAACCTGCACGATTCTTCCGACATTGCTCCGGAAGAAAAGCAGGCAATCGCGGATACAATGGATTATTTATACAACCTTGCAGAAAAATATTATCCCGATGCCAGGGGATATTTCCAGGTGAGAAAAGCGTTTATTGATCAGGACTGGTTAAAGATGCCCGCAGACACGGTTATAGCAGAATACGAACTTGCATTCCAATACAATCCCAATCTTGATGCTTATTATTATAACCAGCTTGGTCAGTTGTATAAAGCAAATGCCTCTGATTCGAATAATTATAAATCCAAGGCGATAGATCTTTATACACAATTAAGCGAAAAGGAACCTGATAATTCCCAATGGCCGCTTGAATTGGAATCCCTTGTTGAAAACATCGACGAACTTGTTCAATTAACAAAAAAGAACTGGGAAAAAGATAAAGAAAACACCGAAAAGGCATGGAAATATGCTTCGATAGCAATGAAGGCTTCAGAATATCAGGAAGCGATTGAACCGCTCGAGTTCCTTATACAAAAATCTCCGGAATCAGTAAATTACTGGGCACAGTTAGCACAAGCATATCAAAAAACCAGCCAATTGAATAAAGCTGAAGATGCCTATAAGAAACTGATTCAGCTTGATCCTAAGAATAAGGATAATTATTTAAACCTGGGATTAGTTTACAAGGATAAGGGACAATTATCAGCGGCACGTACTCAGTTTCAAAAAGCAAACGATGTTGGTAATGGATGGGCCCAGGCAGTTTATTATGAAGGATTACTTTATGAACAGGCTGCAAGGTCCTGTACATTTGACTTTAATGCTAAATTAGTATACCAGATTGCAGTGGATACCTATAGAAAAGCATTATCTGTTGATCCCAACTATTCTCAGGCTCGTGACAGAATCAGAGCTTTATCAGAATCAGTTCCTACTCAGGAAGATTACTTCTTCCGCCGATTAAAATCAGGTCAATCGATTACACCTGAAGGTGACTGCTATACCTGGATCGGGAAAAGTGTTACAGTACCATAAATAAGTAAAAAGCAAGAAATAAAAGTATAAAGTAAAAAGTAAAAGTAAAAAGAAGATTTATTATTGACGCGAAGGCACCAGGACAAGCTGTTGGGCTGAAGTTAATGAAAGAAGTCTACAATCAGCCTGTCCACAGTCAGCAAATCATTCAATCGGCGTACTTACTTTTTTATTAAGCGAAAATTATTTCCAAATACTGGAATTCATTATGAGACCGAAAAAATGGAATTCCTATGTTTTAGAATTCTCATAAATGAAATCACACACCATAGATGGAAATAATTTAAAAGTAAATTCAAAGTAAAATTAAACTTTTTATTATCTTAGAGATTATTTTGGACAACACTGTCATTTAAACCAACTCTACACTTAATCCACCCAAACCTTTTATTTTAATTTATTATATTTCATATCTAAAAATTTTCTTCATATACAATCAACGTTGTTAACATGACATATAATCACATTCAAAAAGATAATGAAATATTCGAAGTGCTTAAGCTTGAAACTCAAAGGCAGCAGGAAAAACTTGAGCTGATAGCCTCGGAAAATTTCGTCAGTCCTGCAGTCCTGGAGGCAGCAGGTTCAGTACTCACGAACAAGTATGCTGAAGGTTATCCCGGTAAGCGATATTATGGAGGCTGCGAATATGTCGATATGGCAGAAGATCTGGCAAGGGAAAGACTAAAAAAATTATTTAATGCTGAATATGTAAACGTTCAACCCCATAGTGGTTCACAGGCAAACATGGCTGTTTATATGGCACTCATAAACCCCGGTGATAAAATTTTAGGTTTAAGCCTGGCGCATGGCGGACATTTAACACATGGCTCTCCTGTAAACTTCTCCGGGAAACTTTATAAAGCATTCGGATATACTTTAAACAAAGAATCCAAAACTCTTGATTATGATATTATTGCTGACCTGGCAAAGAAAGAAAATCCCAAAATAATAGTAGCAGGTGCCAGTGCATATCCACGTGAGTGGGATTATAAAAAATTCAGAGAAATTGCCGATTCTGTTGGTGCCTTTTTAATGTGTGATATGGCACATCCGGCCGGACTAATTGCCAAAGGATTTCTTGAGAATCCTCTGAAATATTGTGATGTTGTAACCTCGACCACTCATAAAACACTTCGTGGTCCCAGAGGCGGAATAATATTGATGGGTAAGGATTATGAAAATACTCTTGGAATAAAAAATCCTAAAGGAGACCGGAATAAAATGATGTCTGAAATACTGGATGGTATGGTTATGCCTGGTATCCAGGGAGGTCCATTGATGCATATTATTATGGCAAAAGCAGTAGCATTCGGCGAAGCATTGGAGGATTCATTTAAGATATATGCCGGTCAGATTATTTCAAATGCAAAAACTCTGGCAAATAAACTAACCGAATATGATTTTAATCTGATATCCGGCGGAACCGATAATCATCTTATGTTGATTGATCTGACAAATAAAAATATAACCGGAAAGCAAGCAGAAAACGCTCTTGAAAAAGCCGGTATCACGGTCAACAAAAATATGGTGCCCTTTGATCAAAGAAGTCCTTTT